>NZ_RZPF01000198.1:0-9300 GCF_004022735.1 Mesorhizobium sp. M7A.F.Ca.AU.001.01.1.1 | reverse complement strand
CGCAGAACGCGGACAGCTTCCGAAAAGCAACAGTCGGCAGCGCAGGAACCGGAGGAAAAGACGATGACCGCGCCAGGCGATTTGCAGCAGGCAGTGTTTCTCAGGCTGAGAAGCGACGCATCGCTGTCGGCCTTGTTGGGCGGCGCCGGACTGCTCGAACGGCCAACCGACAACGCCGCTTTTCCGTACGTGACCTGCGGCCATACCTCCGCTTTCGACTGGGATACGGGCATCGAGAACACTGACGATCAGTTGATTACGCTGCATGTCTGGTCGAAAGCCCATGGTGATGCCGAAACGCTAGCCATCATGGCCGCCATCCAGGTGCGCCTTGCCGACGCAGCATTGGTGATCGGCCCTCGCGGCCAGACACGACTGTCGCTGGAATTTGCCGAAGCCCGCCATGACGAGGATCTGCTCGTGCATCACGGGCTGCTGCGTTTTCGCGCGATGACGCAGGAAAATGCCTGATGCGCTTTCAATATGGTCAAAACGGAGTCTAGACTGGACTTTCGCGGGATTTCGCCTGTTCGAGGCGGTGAAATCCCAGGTTGACTGTCTCGCGTTGCAGGGGTGTGGCGAGGATGTTTTCAGCGGCGTTCACCGTTCATTTCACGTTCAGCACCGATGCGTTACAACGCCGGTCATGAAAACGCTTCGCTCCCACTTCCGAACCGCGACACTGGCGCTTTGTGCTGCCGGGCTGTTTGCGTCGCAGGCGATGGCGATGCCGGTCATCGCGCCGCCCGACCTTGCCAGTCCGATCGTACTGGCGGCCTCCGATTGCTACGCCATCGGCCAACAGGTGGCTGAGCAGAATGGCGGAACGCTGGCCAAGGCCTCGCAATCGACGCGCGGCGGTCAGCCTGTCTGTGTCATCGTCGTGCTCGTTCCGGGCAAGGACGGACAACGTCCGCGCCGTTCCGAGATCGTCGTTCCGCTGAACTGATCCAATCAATCTTAGGCTACGTTTCCCAGGCCGCCGGAATCGGCCTATATCTGCCCCAGTTTTCAATCCTACAAAGCTCTTCCATCCGACAAAGCTCTTCAACAGGTATCGAACTCCGCATGCGTGTACTGGTCGTCGAAGATGACAAGGATCTCAATCGGCAGATATCGGATGCGCTGGTCGATGCCGGCTATGTCGTCGACCGCGCCTTCGACGGCGAGGAAGGCCATTTCCTCGGCGACACCGAGCCCTATGACGCGGTCGTGCTCGATATCGGCCTGCCGCAGATGGACGGCATCAGCGTGGTCGAGCGCTGGCGACGCGGCGGCCGCAAGATGCCGGTGCTGATCCTGACGGCGCGCGACCGCTGGAGCGACAAGGTTTCCGGCATCGATGCCGGCGCCGACGACTACGTCACCAAGCCGTTCCACATCGAGGAGGTGCTGGCGAGGCTACGGGCTCTGATCCGGCGCGCTGCCGGCCATGCCTCGTCCGAGCTGACCTGCGGACCGCTGCGCCTCGACACCAAGGCCTCCAAGGCCGATGTCGGCGGCGTGCCGCTGAAGCTGACGTCGCACGAATTCCGCCTGCTTGCCTATCTGATGCACCATATGGGCGAGGTCGTCTCGCGGACCGAACTGGTCGAGCATCTCTACGATCAGGATTTCGACCGCGATTCCAACACCATCGAGGTGTTTGTCGGGCGGCTGCGCAAGAAGATGGGCATCGACATGATCGAAACCGTGCGCGGCATGGGCTACCGCATGCGTGAGCCGGAGGCGTAACTCGGAACCGCTCAAACCAACCGCAAGGACGCCGCTTTCGCTGCGTTTGTGGCCGCGTTCGCTGACGTTCCGCGTCATCGCCTTTTCCACGGTCTGGGCGATCGTGACGCTCGTTGTCATCTTCACCTTGATCACCACCCTATACCGCCAAGCCAGCGAGCGCGGCTTCGACAGCCTGCTTTCGGCGCATCTGTTCAACCTGATCGGTTCGATCGGCATCTCCGACAGCGGTGCGCTGACCGGCGCGCCAGATCTCGGCGACCTCCGGTTCTCGGAGCCGAATTCGGGCTGGTACTGGTCGGTTGAGCCCGCTTCGGAAGGCGTGCATGGCGATCTCCATTCGTCGTCGATGACCACGACGATCCCGTCACCGAGCGTTGCCGAGGTGCCGTTCAACGCGAGCTTCCAGCGCAGCTACGCAGCCGAAGGCATCGACGGCGAGCAACTCGAAGTGTTCGAGAGCGAATTCGTCCTCGACGCCAAGAACCGCGCCGCGCGTTTCCGCGTCATGGGCAACCAGAGCGAACTCGAACAGGAAATCGCCACCTTTCAGCGCCGCCTGCTGACCTATCTCAGCCTGTTCGGCGTCGGCATGATCGCCATCAACGCGATCGCAATCCTGCTCGGCCTGCAGCCGCTGCGCCGGGTCAGGAACGCGCTCGCCATGGTGCGCGAAGGCACCGCCCAGAGGCTCGACGGCCGCTTCCCGGCCGAGATCGAACCGCTTGCCAACGAAACCAATGCGCTGATCGAAAACAACAGGCGCATCGTCGAGCGGTCGCGAACACAGGTCGGCAATCTCGCCCATTCGCTGAAGACGCCGCTGGCGGTACTGCTCAACGAGGGCCGCGCGCTCGGCGGCGCCAAGGGGCAGTTGATCGCCGAACAGGCGGCTTCCATGCAGAAGCAGGTCGAACACTATCTCCAGCGCGCCCGCGTCGCGGCACAACGCGACAGCGTCGTCTACCGCACGCCGGTGACGCCGCTGGTGCAGCGCATGGTGCGGGTTCTGCGGAAGCTCAATCCGCAGACAAATCTGTCGCTGTCGCTGCCGGCGGGCGAGATCGTCTTCGCCGGCGAGCGCGAGGACCTTGAGGAACTGCTGGGCAATCTCCTTGAAAACGCGATGAAATGGGCAAAGAGCGCGGTGCAGGTCTCGATCGTGCCCTTGACCGGCAAGGACGACCCGGCCGGCCTGTTCGAGATCGGCATAGAGGATGACGGTCCGGGCATTCCCGAGGACAAGGCTCGCGAGGCGCTGAAGCGCGGACGGCGTCTGGACGAGACAAAGCCCGGAACAGGTCTGGGCCTGGCCATTGTCGCAGACCTCGTCAACGAGTATGGAGGCGTTCTGGCGCTCGAACGGTCCGGTATGGGCGGATTGAAGGCGGTGGTGCGATTGCGGAGCCTTCAGTGATGTTCACCAGAGCCGATCGACATAGAGGGGCGGGAGATGTTGTTGGCGGCATGTCCATTGGTCCCGCAGCGGCCAGCGGCCAAATTTCCGACAAATATCAATATTATGGCCACGCCGACTTCTCGATGACGCGGCCCCCGGCGCATCCATGGCAGGCTCCAACTCAAGAAAACCGGTTGTTGGCATGAAGATTCGCGTCGCGCTTGTTTCCGCATTGCTGGCTGTTTCCGGCTGCACCACCTTGAGCGGCAAGGGTCCAACCGTGGCAGCGACACCGGCCTCGACACCTCCTTCCAGCGGCAAGGTGACCACGACGATCATTTCGGCGATGGGCGGCGGCCTCATCAGCGGGGCGATCGGCAACGGCCTCAGCGAGACCGAGAAGCGCAGCGCGCTCGAGGCTGAGTACAAAGCGCTGGAATACACGACCAGCGGCCAGAAGGTGACGTGGAAAGGCGCCCAGGCTTCGCGCTACGGCGAGGTGGTTCCGGCCCAGCCCTACCGCGTCGGTTCGCAGGACTGCCGCCAGTACACGCAGACGGTGTTTTCCGGCGGCGCCGGAGTCACGGCGCGCGGAACCGCTTGCCGCAACGCCGATGGCAGCTGGACGCCGCTGACCTGACGACCGTCTGCCGACGATTGGCGGCTGGCGTCGTCAAAGCGTCGCAGCATGCATCTGTTGGCACGGCAGAGCTCTGCCGTTATTGGAAGAACCATGCTGTTCTGGGTCATAGCCGCCATTCTCACGCTGGGTGCAAGCCTGGCGGTGCTGTTGCCGCTGGCCGCCAGCGCGAAGGGCGCGTCGTCGAGCGGCGAACATGATCTCGAAGTCTATCGCGACCAACTGTCCGAGCTTGACCGCGACGCCGCGCGTGGCTTGATCCAGCCGGCCGAAGCGGCCGAAGCCCGCGCCGAGATCGCTCGCCGCATCCTTCGCCTTGACAATGCGGGTACCGCCGGTGGCGCAAACGCGGGCCGAGCGCCGGCCACCGCAAGGCTGGTGGCAACCGTAGCCGTGCTGGCGGTGCCGCTGGTCAGTTGGGGGCTCTACGTCAAGCTTGGCTCTCCCGACCTGCCGTCACAACCGCTCAGCGAGCGGTTGGCCAAGAATCCCGCCGACAGTTCGGTCGACGAACTGGTGGCGCGGGCCGAAGCCCATCTGGCCGCCAATCCCACCGATGGCAGGGGCTGGGACGTGCTTGCCCCGGTCTATCTGCGCATGCAGCGCTTTTCCGACGCGGCGGATGCCTATCGCAACGCCATTCGGCTTGATGGCGACAGCGCCGTTCGCCAGGCCGGTCTCGGAGAGGCGATCGCCGGCGCGGCAGGCGGCATTGTCTCGGCCGATGCCCAGGATGCTTTCGAGGCAGCCCTGAAGCTCGATCCGGCCAATGCGAAGGCCAGTTTCTACCTGGCCATGGCGTTGGCGCAGGAGGGTCGCGCCAAGGAAGCGACCACGGCATGGCAGGCGATGCTGGGCAGATTGCCGCCGGACTCGCCATGGCGCGGTGCCGTCGAGCAGGCGCTGGCCAAGTCCGGCAACCCCGAAGTGGCTTCTGGCGACGCCGCCAACGGCCCCGATGCCGGCGATATCGACGCCGCATCCTCGATGTCGCCGCAGGATCGGGAAGCCATGATCAACACCATGGTTGCCGGCCTTGACGACAAACTGCGGCAAAATCCGCACGACCCGGAAGGATGGATGCGGCTCGTTCGTTCCTATGTCGTGCTTGGCAAGGCCGATCAGGCGCGTGAGGCGCTCGGTCGCGCCATTGCCGTCTTTGGGGCCGACAGTGACCAGGCGAAGAAGTTCACCGCCTTTGCCGCTTCGCTTGGGCTTGCGGCGACGGAGTAGAACAAGACATGACGCGCAAGCAGAAACGATTGTCGGTGATCGCGGGCGGCCTGGTCTTCCTGGGTGCCGCGACCGGGCTGACTTTCTACGCGCTTGGCCAGAAGGCCTCCTATTTCTACATGCCGGCCGATCTCACCACGGCAAGCGTCCAGCCTGGCCAGCGCATCCGGTTGGGTGGATTGGTCGAAAAAGGCACGATCCAGCGCGGGCAGGGGGCCACGGTCGGCTTTTCGGTCACCGACACGCACAAATCGGTCAAGGTCACCTATACCGGCATCCTGCCCGACCTTTTCCGCGAAGAGCAGGGCGTCATCACCGAGGGTAGTTTCGGCCCGGACGGGGTTTTTGTTGCCGATAGCGTGCTGGCCAAGCATGATGAGCGCTATATGCCCAAGGAGGTTGCGGACGGCCTCAAGGCCAAGGGCGTGTGGCAGGAGAGCAAGAGTGAATAGCTCCGGCAGGAGAGCGACAGTGGATCACGGGCATGGTTGAAACCGGACATTTCGCCCTCGTCCTGGCGTTTGCGCTTTCGCTGGTGCAGACGCTCGTGCCGCTGTTTGGCGCACGCCTGAACAACCAGCGCCTGATGGCCGTCGGGGGTCCGGTCGCGGTGACCGGCTTCGCCTTGACGGCGCTGTCTTTCGCAGCGCTGGCGAGTGCCTATGCGAGCTCCGATTTCTCGGTGGCAAGCGTGTGGGAAAACTCGCATTCCTTGCAGCCGTTGATCTACAAGATCACCGGAACCTGGGGCAATCATGAAGGCTCGATGCTGCTTTGGGTGTTGATCCTGACCTTCTTCGGCGCACTCGTCGCCGCTTTCGGCTCCAACCTGCCGGCGACGCTGCGCGCCAATGTGCTTGCGGTGCAAGGCGCCATCGGCGCCGCCTTCTTCCTGTTCATCCTGGCGACGTCCAATCCGTTCATCCGGCTCAACCCGGCGCCGATCGAAGGCCGCGATCTCAACCCGATCCTGCAGGATCTCGGCCTCGCCATCCACCCGCCGTTCCTCTATCTCGGCTATGTCGGCTTCTCGATCTGTTTTTCCTTCTCGGTCGCCGCTCTCATCGAAGGCCGCATCGACGCGTCCTGGGCGCGCTGGGTGCGGCCGTGGACGCTGGTCGCCTGGATGTTCCTGACCGGCGGCATCGCCATGGGATCGTACTGGGCCTATTATGAACTTGGCTGGGGCGGTTTCTGGTTCTGGGATCCAGTCGAGAACGCGTCTTTCATGCCGTGGCTGGCGGGCACCGCGCTGCTCCATTCGGCCATTGTCATGGAAAAGCGCTCGGCGCTGAAGATCTGGACGCTGCTGCTCGCCAGCCTGACCTTTTCGCTGTCGCTGCTCGGCACCTTCCTCGTGCGTTCGGGCGTGCTGACCTCGGTGCATGCCTTTGCAACCGATCCGACCCGGGGCGTGTTTATCCTGTGCATCCTGACGTTGTTTATCGGCGGCTCGCTGGCGCTGTTTGCGCTGCGCGCTTCCCGGTTGACGACCGGCGGCCTGTTCCACCCGATTTCCCGAGAAGGGGCACTCGTCCTCAACAATCTGTTCCTGACCACGGCGACGGCGACCGTGCTTGTCGGCACACTCTATCCGCTCGCTGTCGAAGCCTTTTCAGCCGACAAGATCTCGGTCGGCGCGCCGTTCTTCAATCTCACCTTCGGGCCGCTGATGGTGCCGCTGCTGCTCGTGGTTCCGTTCGGGCCGTTGCTGGCCTGGAAGCGCGGCGATGTCTTCGCCGTCGCGCAGCGCCTGATGGTGGCCTTTGCTGCGGCACTGCTGGCGACGCTGGTCACCGCTCTGTTCATCGACGGCGGCTCGGTGTTCGCAGCCCTGGGCGTAGGCCTTGCCGTCTGGCTGATCCTTGGCGCGCTCACCGATCTCGCCGTCAAATCCGGCTTTCGGACCGTCGCAACGGGGATCATGGTCCGGCGCTTGCTCGGCTTGCCGCGCTCGGTCTTCGGCACAGCCTTCGCTCACCTCGGCCTCGGCCTGACCACGCTCGGCATCGTCGGCACACTTTGCTTCGGCACCGAGAAGATCCTGTCGATGCATGCCGGCGAGACCGTCGAACTGTCCGGCCATACGCTGCGTTTCGTCGGGCTTTATCCGGCCCAGGGACCGAATTACAGCGAGGATCGCGGCCGCTTCGAGCTGATCGGCGTCAGCGGCAGCCCTGTTGGCGAAATCAGCTCCGCCAAGCGGTTTTATCCGGTGCGGCAGATGACGACGACGGAATCCGGCATCAGGACGATCGGTTTCTCGCAGCTCTACATCTCGCTCGGCGACGAGGGCAAAGACGGTTCGGTCGTCGTGCGTTTGTGGTGGAAGCCGCTGGTGACGTTGATCTGGGGCGGTGGCCTGATGATGATGGCGGGCGCGGCGATGTCGCTGATGGACCGGCGCCTGCGCGTCGGCGCGCCGTCGCGACGGCGCAAGCAGGCGAGCGTGGTGCCATCCGCGACCCTGCCATGAACGCACGGCTTTCGCTGACCTCCATTATCCTGCTGCTGGCGCTGTTTTTTGCCGGCACGGCCTTGGCGGTGAAGCCTGACGAGATGCTGCCTGATCCTGCACTTGAGGCGCGGGCTCGGGCGCTTTCGGAAGGCTTGCGCTGCATGGTCTGCCAGAACCAGTCGATCGACGAATCCGATGCCGACCTTGCCCGCGACCTGCGCGTCCTCGTGCGTCAGCGCCTCGTCGCCGGCGACACTGACCAGCAGGTCATGGACTACGTGGTTTCGCGCTATGGCGAGTTCGTGCTGCTCAAGCCGCGTTTCGACCTGCGCAATGCATTGCTGTGGGGCACGCCTGTCCTGCTGTTGCTGGTGGGAGGCGTTTTCATCGTGCTGACCGCGCGGTCGCGTCGCTCGACGGCAACCAATGCGCTGACCACTGAGGAACAGGCGGCGCTGGACAAGATACTAGGCAATTAGCTCGGCCATTCCTCCGAGGGCCAGTCCCGCGACGTGTGAATGACGCGCAGGATAACGACGCACTGACGGCCAGCGATCGGGCGCAACTCATAAGCAATGATGTACGGCGGGCGGCCGATGAACGTCTCATATGTGCCTGTTACCCGGCCTGGCCGGCCCGTCGCCATATCACCAAGGCCTCGGCCCATTTCACGAATACGATCCGCCAGGCGTGCTTGCTGTCATTTATGAAAGCCTTGTGCTGAGTTGTGTACAAGATAGCGCATAGGGCATCGCGGCCAACGGGTTTGTGCGTCTCCCGACCCCAAAACATTACCAAAGTTTCATGTGTCGGAAATGGCGCTGTAATGTGCGCCACTCTAATTCTCTTGCTTGAGGATGCCCATCAGCAGCGTCCATTTGGAAAGAGGATACGAGATCCATGAATATTGCCCCCCGTTCATATTCCGTCACCCGCAAGCGTCTCATGGCTGCCGTCGCGTCTGTAGCCGTGGCCGGTGCGATCGGCGTCGGTGCGCTGACCAGCGGAACCAGCCCTGTTCTGGCCGATGCCGTGCGCGTCGAGGCGCCGCAGGTACCGGGCTTCGCCGATGTCGTCGAGCGGGTTTCTCCCGCTGTTGTCAGCGTCAAGGTCAAGGCCAAGATCAGCCCGGCCGCCGATGACGGCTCGGACCCGTCCGACGATCAGGATGGCATGAACAACCTGCCCAACAATCCGCAACTGCGCCGCTTCTTCAAGGAATTCCGTGGATTTGGTGATCAGGACGGCCAGGGTGGCGGCAACAGGCGCTTCAGCCATCGCGACCGCAACAACGACCAGCCGCGGCCGGTTGCACAAGGTTCCGGCTTCTTCATCTCGGATGACGGCTATCTCGTCACCAACAACCACGTCGTTTCGGAAGGCTCGGCCTTCACCGTGGTGATGAATGACGGCAAGGAACTCGACGCCAAGCTGATCGGCACCGACCCGCGCACCGATCTCGCCGTGCTCAAGGTCGATGGCGTCGGCAAGTTTACCTATGTCGACTTCGCCGATGACTCCAAGGTTCGCGTCGGCGACTGGGTGGTGGCCGTCGGCAATCCGTTCGGCCTTGGTGGCACCGTCACCGCCGGCATCGTCTCCGCCCGCGGCCGCGACATCGGCGCTGGCCCTTATGACGACTTCATCCAGATCGACGCATCGGTCAACCGCGGCAATTCTGGCGGCCCGACCTTCAACCTCAACGGCCAGGTCGTCGGCATCAACACCGCGATCTTCTCGCCGTCCGGCGGCAGCGTCGGCATCGCCTTCGACATTCCCGCTTCGACCGCCAAGCAGGTCGTTCAGGACCTGATGAAGAGCGGTTCCGTTCAGCGC
>NZ_RZPF01000197.1:0-9339 GCF_004022735.1 Mesorhizobium sp. M7A.F.Ca.AU.001.01.1.1 | reverse complement strand
CGTTTCCAGCCTTTGGTGAAGCTGGCGGTTCTCGTTGCGGCAACGGGCATGCGCGAGTTCGTCGGTCATGCCGCGCAAGCGGAGATCGGCGAGTTGAACCTTCACCGCGCCACAGTCTCGGCGCGCCGCGTCGCGCTCCCGGCGTAAATTCGCAATCTCGGTTTCCGAGGTTTGGCGCCGATGCTCGGCCACGTCCTCGGCGCGCTGCCCGGCGCTCGGCGTTGCGCGGACCACGCTTTGATCGGGGGTGCTGCGCTGGAGCAAGCGCAACCTCTTTTCAAGTTCGACGGCCCGTTCCTGCGCGGCGGCGGCGCAATCGCCGAGAACGCCGCGCTGATGCTCGACCGTGGACAGCCGCGCTTGCAGGTCCTGCTGTACAAGCATCTGCGCAGATAGTTTGCCGGTCAGTCGTTCGTTGTGGACTTGGTAGTCCGCGACCTTGGAACGAAGCAGCATGGCGGCCTGTTGCAAGCTGGCGAGCCGCAATGCAACGTCCTCACGCGCCTGCTCGGTGGCTTGCCTGGCCATGGTCTCGTCGCGGAGTTGCCCCGACACGCGCGCCAGGTTCCGTCCCAGGCGCTCGACCTCGACATTCGCTTCGAGGAACCGTGTTGCGCGCTGGCCGGCATGCCTATCCGCCTGCGCAATGGTCTGCCGTGCCCTGTTGAGTTGGACCTCCAGGTCGGCGATGGTCTTGCTTGCGATCGATAGCTCGCGCGATTTTCGCCCAAGCTCTTTCGAGGTGCGATCCTGCAAACGTTGCAGCTTCGCCACCTCTTCCTGCAAGTCCCATTTGTCCGTATCGGGAGCGTCGGCATCGTGCGTTTGCGCATCGAGCCTGGCCACATAGTCCTCAACCAGCGACCACGCCAAGTCGTCATCGTTGGACAAGAGCGAGGAGCCGCGCATGGCGTGGGCCTGACTCGAGCCCGTCCGGGCCGAAGTCGAGCCGAGGGAGGCGGCCAGCGTGTCTGACTGGGCCAATCCGGTCACGGGCTCCTCTTCGAAGAGAGGCAAAGCTTGATGCGTGGCGGCTCGGATGCTTCGAATCAGTTCTTCGAAGTCTTCGTCGGCCCTTCGGACAACGGCGCTGTCGTTCGCACTGATGTGCCGGGCGCCGTTGGCCTCATGATTCAGCGACATTTTTCTCTCATCGCGGACCGAATCACTAGACTATCGTGCATCAAGGACAAGAATGCGAGTAGATCTTGCCGGGTTTCACCGGAAAATTGCTGCAAGAAATCTCGTTTTTTTGAAGCGGAAGTCGATCTTAGCGCTTGCCTCTTGGGCAATCGAAGTAAAGTCCCGGCCACCTCTGTGTCAAATATTGCAGCGAAAATGTGCCATCCTTCCAGAACCGCACCCTTGCCTTTTCTCAGCGCCGCCCCAACAAGCTCTTCATGCGGTTGCGCAGCAGGCGGGCCATGTTGCGGGTTTCGCGGTAGAGGTGCAGTTGCGAGGCGGCCTGGCGGGTGAGGCGGTCGGCGTCCGGCGTCAGGCCGATCACCAGCGTGCCCATCGGCTTGCGCTCGGCCCATAGCCGGCTCATCACCGGATGGTCGGGCACGGCGCAGGAATCGGTCATCATGATGTTGGGATCGTCGAGATGCTGCCCGGTCACCTCGATCATCAGCAAGGTGCCCGGCGAATAGCTGGCCAGCGTCTCGTCATAGGCGGTCTTCCAGGTGTAGGCGATGCCGGCTTCGACGAAGACGATCAGGCAGGCAATGGTGCGGCCGTCGAGCGTCAGCGAATGGATGCGGCACATGTCCTGCTCGGCCAGCCGGTGCACGGCTTCGCGGGCGAAGGCGGCGCGGAAACGGTCGATCGCCATGGCGGTGCGTTCGCGGCCCTTCCAGCCGGCCGCCTCCAGCGTCAGGAAGTTCTCGATGGCGTGGCGGATGTCTTCGGGGCCGCGCGCCACGACATGCTCCAGCCTGCCGAGGTCGCCGAGGCGCCGCTTCAGCCGCCGGAATTCGCGATAATGGTGCGAACGCAGCGAGGCCTTCAGATAATCATCGCCGTCGCGCTCGCTCTCCAGCGCCGGGCGCAGGGTCTGGCCGGTGGTGACCAGCATCAGGCCGCGCGTCTCGGCCACGGTGGCAAACAGGCTCGCCACCGGGCCATCGAGCCGGACATCGGGCAGGACGAACACTTTCGGCAGCTTGAGATGCGGGCGCGACAGCATCGAGAAGAAATCCTCGACGACGCCCACCGGGTCGTCGCGGTCGACCAGCGGCGTGCCGAGCGGACCGAACGGGCTCGACCATGTGCGCATCACCGGCACGCCGAGCGGCACCACCGGCCGTTCCACTGAGAACGGCACCAGAAGGCGCAGCCGGTTGCGGTATTCGTCGCCGTCGCGGATGACCGCCAGCCGCACCTCGCGATCTTCCAGCCGCGGCATGGCGGGCGCAAGGAAACGCGGGTTGAAGAACACGTTGGGCTCGACCGTGCGGGCGCAGAGATAATCCAGCTCCTCGACCAGGTCGAAACCGGCGGATGCCGGGTAGATGGCGAGCTTGCGCTCGGGCCGGTTGTTGGCGAGAATCTCGATATGGGCGGGGTCGGCGTCACGGGTCAGCCCGGCAAGGCCCGACACCATGGCGCCGGCGGTGCCGCCGCTGGTTTCCTCAAGCAACGGGATGGCAGCCATCACGCGGCTCCTTTCGCAGGCACGAAGATAAGCATGACGATGCCGAGCTTGCGCCACACCGTGAAGGACAGCGCGCCGGCTTCGAAGATCATGGCAAAGGCGGTGGCCATGGCCGCGCCCCACAGGCCGAACATCGGGATCAGCATCACGTTGAGGGCGATGTTGAAGGCCAGCGTCATGGCATAGACGGCGGCGCAGATGTTCTGGTTGCCGCTCATCGTCAGCAGGCTTTCGCAGGGGCCGACGGCGGCGCGCGCCGCGACGCCGAAGACGAGCAGGAACAGCAAGGGATAGCCGCTGCTGAATTCCGGGCCGAACAGCACCAGCATCGGCTCGCCGAGCGCCAGCACCAGCAGCGCCATCAACAGCGAAGGCCAGAACGTCCACGACACCGTCTCGCGGGCAAAGGCGGCGAGCCTTTGCGGGTCGCCATGGGTGAACTGGGCGTAGCGCTGGGCAACGCCGGCCTTGACGGCGAAGTAGACGAAATGCACCAGCGCCAGGGTCTTCACCGTGGCGAAATAGACGGCGACGTCATTGGGGTCCATATAGGCGCCGACCATCAGCACGTCGGCATTGGTCAGCAGGAAGAAGAAGCTCTCGACCAGGAAGATCGGCAGCGAGACGACGAACCATTGCGCGAAATGGACCTTCATCGGCCCGGCCGGAATCTGCCGTTCCATGCGCTGGGTGACACCGATAAGCTGGCCGAGCGTTGTGGCGTAGGTGGCGGCGATCGAGGCGAAGATCGCGGTCTTTGCGTCAGGAGCATAGCCCGCCAGCAGCATCAGCGCCATGAACAGCAGGATCAGCACCGGCCGCACCAGATAGGTCGGCGACAGGGCAAACAGCGCCCAGCTGTTGGCGCGTGCCAGGCCCGACAGAAGGTCGGACATGGCGATCATCGGCAGGCAGATGACGCCGAGGATGAACGGGATCACATAGTAGCTCTCGATCCAGGGTGCCGCCAGCCAGACGCCGAGCGCGCCGAGCCCGGCAATCAGCGTCGAGGCGATCAGCACGAACAGACGGCTGGCCAGCACGATGCCGCGCAACTCGTCCATCAAGCCGCGCTCGCGGTATTCGGGAATGTAGCGGATGACGGAGGTGTGGAAGCCCAGGCAGGCGAGATTGCCGACGATGACCATCGTCACCCAGACGAGGACGAAGATGCCGTACTCGAACGAGCCCATCCAGCGTGCCATCAGCACCTGGCTGACGAAGGCAATGACGGCGCTGACGATGCGGACCGAGAAGGCGATAACCGACATGCGGCTGGCCTCGCCGCGCTCGTCGGCGGTGAACAGCACAGCATCGATGCGGCCAAGCAACGGCCCCATGCGCAGCGCCCAACGCTGCGGCAAGAACCGCCCGGCAGTCGTGGCCGCGGAAAAGCGCACCCCGATTTCTCTCCGTTTTCCGCTTCTTTTTCAGGCGTTGGTGTAGCGGAGACACATTAAGAAACGGTTGGGTGAGGAATTTCCTTCGCCCCGTCCCTATACGGGGAGAACGTGCCGGCAGGCGGATGAGGGGCGGCACAGGCGTTTGAGGTTTGCGCCGCTGTTTCATCATCGCCGAGGCGCGCAGCACGGAGACGTTGCCGATCAGGATAGCACCCGGCTTTATCGCAAGATCGTGCCTCAGATGGTGCCTTGGCTGCCAGAGGATGAGGCCGCGCAGCTGAAGTTCGAGTTCGAGGCGGCTTAGTCGGCGGGACATCGCCCCCCTCTGGCCTGCCGGCCATCTCCCCCTCAGGTGGGGAGATTGGCTAATCGCGAACGCAGGCGCCGCCCCTCATCCGGCCCTGCGGGCCACCTTCTCCCCGTATAGTGACGGGAGAAGGAAAGCGCCGCGCCTTTACGCAAACGCCCCATGGCAGTGCTTGTACTTCTTCCCCGAACCGCAGGGGCAGGCTTCGTTGCGGCCTACCTTGCCCCAGGTGGCCTGGTTGTTGGGGTCGCGGTCTTCGGGGGCGACGATTGCGGTTGTCTCCGGGCGGACCAGGAGGGCGGTTTCGCCGCCTTCGAAGTCGTTTTCGCCGGTGCTGCCGTCGATATGGGTGCCGAACATGTCGGGGGCTTCCGGAGGTGGCGCTTCGGCGGCCTGACGGACCAGTTCGACGCGCATCAGCTGCGCGGTGACGGCCTGGCGCAGATTGCCAAGCATGGCCTGGAAGAGTTCGAACGCCTCGCCCTTGTACTCCTGCAGCGGATCGCGCTGGGCGTAGCCGCGGAAGCCGACGACCGAGCGCAGATGGTCGAGATTGACGATGTGCTCGCGCCACAGATGGTCGAGCGTCTGCAGCACCACCGAGCGCTCGACATAGTTCATCACCTCGGGGCCAAAACGCTCGGCGCGCTCCTTGGCGGCGGCTTCGGCGGCCTGCGCGATGCGCTCGCGGATGTCGTCCTCGGCGATGCCCTCTTCCTTGGCCCAGTCCTCGACCGGCAGGTCGAGGTTCAGGAACTCGGCGATCTCGGCCTTCAGCCCGGCAACGTTCCACTGCTCGGCATAGGCGTTTTCGGGAATGGCCTTGGCGACGATCTCGTCGATGACGCCTTCGCGCATCTCGGCGATCGTTTCGGAGAGGCCTTCGCCGTCCATCAGTTCGATGCGCTGCTCGAACACCACCTTGCGCTGGTCGTTGGAGACGTCGTCATATTTCAACAGGTTCTTGCGGATGTCGAAGTTGCGCGCCTCGACCTTCTTCTGCGCCTTTTCCAGCGCCTTGTTGATCCACGGATGGATGATCGCCTCGTCTTCCTTGAGGCCGAGCTTCTGCAGCATGCCGTCCATGCGCTCGGAGCCGAAGATGCGCATCAGATCGTCCTGCAGGGACAGGAAGAATTTCGAGCGGCCGGGGTCGCCTTGTCTTCCTGAACGACCTCTAAGCTGGTTGTCGATGCGGCGCGATTCGTGGCGTTCGGTGGCCAGCACATAGAGGCCGCCGGCGGCCAATGCCTTTTCCTTCAGCCGCTCAATGTCGGCAATGATTTCCTTTTCCCGCGCCTCGCGTTCGGGGCCGGCCGGCATGTCGCCCAGCTCTTCCTCGATCCGCATCTCGGCATTGCCGCCGAGCTTGATGTCGGTGCCGCGGCCGGCCATGTTGGTGGCGATGGTGATGGCGCCGGGCTTGCCGGCCTGGGCGACGATCGCCGCCTCGCGCTCGTGATGGCGAGCGTTCAGCACTTCGAAATCGGTAAAACCTTCCTTGCGCAGGCGCTCGGCCAGCTGCTCGGACTTTTCGATGGAGGTGGTGCCGACCAGCGTCGGCTGGCCCTTGGCGCTGGCTTCGCGGATCTCCCTGACGATCGCCTTGTATTTCTCCTCGACCGTCCGGTAGACCTCGTCGTCCTCGTCGATGCGGATCACCGGCAGATTGGTCGGGATCTCGGTGACTTCGAGGCCGTAGATGTTGCCGAATTCCTCTGCCTCGGTCAGCGCCGTGCCGGTCATGCCGGACAGCTTCTTGTAGAGGCGGAAATAGTTCTGGAAGGTGACGGAGGCGAGCGTCTGGTTCTCCGGCTGGATCGCCACATGCTCCTTGGCTTCGAGCGCCTGGTGCAGGCCTTCCGAATAGCGGCGGCCCGGCATCATGCGGCCGGTGAACTCGTCGATGATGACGATCTCGCCGTTGCGGACGATATAGTCCTTGTCCTTCTGGAACAGCCGGTGCGCCTTCAGCGCGTTATTGACGTGGTGGACGATGGCGACGTTCTCGACGTCGTAGAGCGACTCGCCCTTGAGCAGGCCGGCGTCGCGCAAAAGGTTCTCGAGCTTCTCGGTGCCTTCCTCGGTGAAGATCGAGGTCTTCTGCTTCTCGTCGATCTCATAATCCTGCGGCTGCAGCTGGATGATGAAGGTGTCGATGGTGTTGTACATTTCCGAACGGTCCTCGAGCGGACCGGAAATGATCAACGGCGTGCGTGCCTCGTCGACCAGGATGGAATCGACTTCGTCGACGATCGCGTAATTGTGACCGCGCTGCACCATCTGGGCGCGCTCGTATTTCATGTTGTCGCGCAGATAGTCGAAGCCGAGCTCGTTGTTGGTGGCGTAGGTGACATCGGCGGCGTAGGCGGCGCTGCGCTCCTCGTCGGACAGGCCGTGGACGATGACGCCGACCGAGAGGCCGAGGAATTTGTAGACGCGGCCCATCCATTCGGAGTCGCGGGTGGCCAGATAGTCGTTGACGGTGACGACGTGGACGCCCTTGCCGGCAAGCGCGTTGAGGTAGACCGGCAGCGTCGCGACCAGGGTCTTGCCCTCGCCAGTGCGCATCTCGGCAATGCCGCCATTGTGCAGCACCATGCCGCCGATCAGCTGGACATCGAAGGGGCGCATGCCGAGCACGCGGCGCGCGGCCTCGCGGGCGGTGGCGAAGGCCGGCACCAACAGATCGTCGAGCGTGGCGCCGTTGGCGATGTCCTGGCGGAATTTCGCGGTGCGGCCGACCAATTCCTCATCGGAAAGCGCCCGCATCTCGTTTTCCATGGCGTTGATCGCCTCGACACGGGGCCGGGTCGATTTGACCCGACGGTCGTTGGAGGAACCGAAAACCTTACGGGCGAGACCGCCGAGACTGACCATCCAATGGTCCTTTCGATAGAATTCTCAATCTTGAGATGAGCGCCGGGCGGCCCCATCAATTCCACGTGAACGTGGACAAACACAAAAAGCGCCCGGAAAACGGTTCTGGACGCAAAGTCGTTGGACAGATAAGAGGGGGCTCAACTGATGTCAACGCCGCGCTGGCCCTGCTGGCTGCGCCAAATTCCGCCACAATCTGGCCGATCTGGAAGCACCCCTCTTAACAATCCCCACCGGAGTCCCCCTATGTCCCTGTTGTTTCGCCGCGCGTCGCTCGCCAGCCTTGGCTTGGCCGTCGGCCTGTCGGCCCTTTCGCTCTCGCCTGTGATGGCGCAGCAAACCGCTCCCGCTCCAGCGGATGCAGCAGCGCCAGCCGCGGCACCGGTCGATCCCAATAAGGTTATCGCCACGGTCAACGGTCAGCCCCTGACCGAAGCAGATCTGGTGCTTGCCGAAGGGGAATTGTCGCAGCAGTTCGCACAATTGCCGCCCGAGCAGCGCCGTGCCGCCGCCCTTTCGGCTGCCATCGAGATCCGCGTCATGGCCGCCCAGGCGGTCACCACAGGGCTCGACAAGGATCCCGACTTCCAGCGCCGCATGGCCTTCCTGCAGCAGCGCGCGCTGCATGGCGAGATGGTCGAGAAGGGTGTCGTCGACAAGGTCACCGACGCCGAGGTCCGCGCCCGTTACGACCAGGAAATCGCCAACACGCCGCCCACCAACGAGCTGCATGCCCGTCACATCCTCGTGAAGACGAAGGAAGAGGCCGAGGCGATCATCAAGCAGCTCGACGGCGGCGCCGACTTCCAGAAGCTCGCCAACGAGCACACCAGCGATCCGTCAGGCAAGACCAGCGGCGGCGACCTCGGCTGGTTCGGACCTGGCCAGATGGTGCCGGAGTTCGACAAGGCGGCCTCCGCGCTCGAGGTCGGCAAATACACCGAGCAGCCGGTGCAAACGCAGTTCGGCTGGCATGTCATCAAGCTCGAGGACAAGCGCACCAAGCAGCCGCCGGCCTTCGACGACGTCAAGGACCAGGCCAAGCAGGCGGTCATCCGCGACAAGTATTTCGCGCTGGTCAAGTCGCTGCGCGCCGGCGCCAAGGTCGAGATCCCCGACGCCAACCTGAAGAAGGCGGTCGATACGCTGGAAAGCGCCAAGTAAGACTGGCAGCTTTTTGAAAAAGGGGCGCGGCAGCCAGGGGTTGCCGCGCCCTTTTCATTCATTGCCGTCTTTACGAGGCAGGCGCCGCTATGCCTCGCATCACGTAGTTGACGGCCTTGCCGATGGTCGCTTCGTCCTCGTCGAGCCGGTTGGTCAGCAGATGTCTCCAGGCGAAGGAGGCGATCAGGTCGGCGACGACAGCTGAATCGATTTCGGCCGGGATTTCGCCCCTTGCCTTGGCGCGTTCGATGATCTGGGCGGTATGGGACCGTCGGCCCAGTGAGTAGTCGGCAAGGGCCGCGGCCGCGGTCGCGTCCGACTGTGCCTCGGCGATCAGCGACCGGAACACGCTTCCCGACGATGTCTCGCGCCAGTGGGCGAACAGGTTTTTCAGGAAGCCGACGAGATCCTCCTCCAGCCGCCCGGTATCGGGAACATCGACGCGCTTCTGGCGCTGGTAGACCTCAAGCAGCAACGCCGCCTTGCTCGGCCACCAGCGATAGATGGTGGGTTTGCCGGCGCGGGCCCGCCGCGCCACCGCCTCGATCGAGAAACCGGCATAACCGGCTTCGACCAGTACGGTCTCGGCGGCTTGGAGAATGGCCTCGGCGCTGTCGGGATTGCGCCGCGCACCGATCGATCTGCGCGCCGGATCGGCGTCCTCGGCCATCTCTGTCGTCCTCGCCAAACACTTCGCCGGCAATATAGGTGACCCGACGCTCAAACGAAACGGCGCGTTTTCAAGCTTCTGGAGACTGGCTAGTCGGGGCAGGGGTTGGTCGTTTTCTGGGAACCTTACCGGCGTGTTGGTTGGCGAGGTCCCAAAAGCAAAACCCGCCGGGACGGCGGGTCACTGGTGCAAATCAGCACCATGGACGAAAATGTAGCATAGCTGCTCTCACCCTGTCAAGAATAAATTCCTATTGAGA
>NZ_RZPF01000196.1:0-9341 GCF_004022735.1 Mesorhizobium sp. M7A.F.Ca.AU.001.01.1.1 | reverse complement strand
GTCATGGCTTTCCTGCTGGCCGAGCGCGACGGCGCCAGCATCGATCTGGTTGAAAGCAATCGCAAAAAAGCATCCTTCCTGCAGACCGTCATTGGGCAGTTCAGCCTGCCGGCGCGGGTGGTGGCGCGCCGCATCGACGACAGTCATGCGCTTGTTTCGACGCCGCAGATCGTCACGGCGCGGGCGCTGGCTCCGCTTTCGACGTTGCTGGACCTGTCGGCGCCCTGGCTGATTTCAGGCGCGCGCGGCCTGTTCCACAAAGGCCGGGATTACCGCACCGAAGTGCAAGAAAGCGTTCACCGATGGTCCTTCGATCTGGTAGAACATCCCAGTGTGACCGACGCTGGCGGCGTCATCCTGGAATTGTCCAACCTGCGACCTGTCTGATCCGTCACTGACAGGCGATTTGGCGCCCAAAATGAATTTCTGGCATAAACCCATGATGAAGAATGGCCCCCGAATCATCACCGTAGCCAACCAGAAAGGCGGCGTCGGCAAGACAACCACCGCCATCAATCTGGCGACCGCGCTGGCCGCGATCGGCGAAAAGGTGCTGATCGTCGATCTCGATCCGCAGGGAAATGCCAGCACCGGCCTCGGCATCGACCGCAAGGATCGGACGGTGTCCTCCTATGACGTGTTGACCGGCGAGTTGGAGCTGGAGGCCGCGGCCATCCCGACGGCGGTGCCCGGCCTGTCGATCGTGCCGTCGACGCTCGACCTGCTCGGCATTGAAATGGAGATCGCCTCCGCGCCCGACCGGGTGCTCAAGTTGCGTAATGCGCTGCGCGCCGCGACCGAGCGCGGCGCACCCTTTGGCTATGTGCTGATCGATTGCCCGCCATCGCTCAACCTTTTGACCTTGAATTCAATGGCTGCGGCCGATTCTGTTCTTGTGCCGCTGCAATGCGAGTTCTTCGCGCTCGAAGGTCTCAGCCAGTTGCTGGAGACGGTCGAGCAGGTGCGCCGCTCGATCAATCCGGATCTCACCATCCAGGGCATCGTGCTGACCATGTATGACGGCCGCAACAATCTCGCCAACCAGGTGGTGCAGGATGTGCGGGCGCATATGGGCGACAAGGTCTACGAGACCGTCATCCCGCGCAATGTGCGGGTGTCCGAGGCGCCGTCCTACGGCAAGCCGGCGATCCTTTACGATCTGAAATGCTCGGGCAGTCAGGCCTATCTGCAACTGGCGTCGGAAGTGATCCGCCGCGAGCGCAAGTTACGCGCCGCTTGATTAGACTCCCTGCAATTTAAAGAGCCGATTCGATACCGAAACGATCCGGAACCTGGAATAAAGATGAGCGAAGACCTTTCGAGAAAGAGACTGGGGCGTGGGCTGGCGGCGCTGATCGGCGAGATCGATCGCCCAGCTGCGCCTGAAAAACCAGGCATGAGCGCCGACGGCAAGGTGCCGATCGAGTTCCTGACCCCCAATCCGAAGAATCCGCGGCGGCATTTCGGCGACGCCGAGCTGACCGACCTTGCCCAGTCGATCCGCGAACACGGCGTCGTCCAGCCGGTGGTGGCGCGTCCTTCGCCGGCACAGGCCGGCCGTTACGAGATCATCGCCGGCGAGCGGCGCTGGCGCGCGGCGCAGCGCGCCGGGCTGTCCGAGATCCCGGTCATCATCCGCGAGGTCAACGACCGCACCGCGCTCGAGCTGGCGATCATCGAAAACGTCCAGCGCACCGACCTCAATGCGGTCGAGGAAGCGCTTGGCTATCAGCAGCTGATCGATGAGCACGGCTACACCCAGGCCGATCTCGGCCAGGTGATCGGCAAAAGCCGCAGCCATGTCGCCAACACGCTCAGGCTCCTGAAGCTGCCGGATGTGATCCGCGACATGCTGGTCGACGGCGCGCTGTCGGCGGGCCATGCCCGCACGCTGGTGACGGCGGAAGATCCGGCCGGCCTTGCCAAGCGTATCGTCGAAGAGGGCCTTTCGGTGCGCCAGGCCGAAGCGCTGGCCCAGATACCGGCCGGCACCAGCAGCACCAAGGAAGCCAAGCCGGCGCCAAGTCCGGAGCAAAAGGACGCCGATACGCTGGCGCTGGAAAAGCTGTTGACCGATACGATCGGCATGATTGTGTCAGTGGATCACAAGGGCAAGGGCGGCACTTTGCGGGTTTCATACCGGTCGCTGGAGCAGCTTGATGAGCTGTGCAGAAGGCTGAAGCAGGAGCGTTAGTTAGCCGGCGAAGTATATTGAGACCGGAGATTGCGCATGTGGAAAGGGGCTGGCCGTTTGGCCGGCCTTTTCCTTTTGGGGCGCTCGTGATTGGCGAAATCGGTGACGCCGCGAATCTCCCTCCTTGAGGGGGGATGGCCGGCAGGCCAGAGGGGGTCGCCCCACATCAAGCGCCGGGCCCCTGCGGGAACGAAGAAGAGGTCAGCGCCCCACGCGCGGCGGCCCCCTCTGTCGCCTTCGGCGACATCTCCCCCTCGAGGGGGAGATCAGGCTCGCTCCCCAGCCTCGCGCTCTCAACCGCGATCCCAAGCAGCGCCTGCCGCCAGCCCTGCCGCTCGCGGCTTGACAGTGCCAGGCAACGGCGTAACCTATATTAGATATGGCTTAAATTATGTGCCCTAGCGTGCCGGTCAGTCGAGGCGGGGGCTATTTTCCGTTCCTACAACAATCGTGAAATGGCACCGCCCCGCCAATGCGATATGCCGACGCGCCTGACGCAAGTGGGAGGTGCAAATGGCAGTCCGTTGGCAATTGTCCGGAAGTTACTTCGAAAATTGTAGCTGCGATGTCGTATGTCCTTGTCTGCTGTCCACCAACGCGCAGCTGACATCGAAGCCGACGAAAGGTGTTTGCGACGTCGGTTTGGTCTTTCATATCAACACGGGCAACTACGGCGACGTTCGATTGGATGGGCTCAGTGTCGCGATGGTCGCTCACACGCCGGGTCCTATGGCAAACGGCAATTGGACGGCCGCCGCCTATATCGACGAACGGGCCGATGACAGGCAAACAGAGGCGCTAGGTGCCATCTTCACCGGCGCTGCGGGCGGCCCTATGGCGGTGCTGGCACTCATGATTGGCACGAATCTTGGCGCCAAGAAGGTGCCGATAAGCTACCGGATAGACGGCAAGAAGCGGTCGGCGGAGATTGCGGGCGTCATGCAGATGGCGGTCGAGCCGCTGCCGACAATGCGCGAGGACGGGCAGATGTGGGCGGCCACAGGCCATCCTGTCAATCCCGATTGGCTCGCCCTGGCGATGGGGGCGGAAGGCAGTACATTCAGCGATCATGGCATGAGCTGGGACAATTCCCGCCGAAACGGACATTACGCCCCGATCAATTGGTCTGGGCAGCAGTAGCCGTAGGCAGCGTAGCACGGAACGACCTCGTCCATGGCCCCGACGTTGCAGCGATACATCATTCTCGCGCTGCTGATCGCTATCGCTGCGGCGGCGTGGACCCTGCTTGTCTGGCAGCAGATGGGCATGGACGCGGACATGCGCATGGAAATGTACGCACTCACCATGGGTATGAAGGCGCCGCTGTTTCTTGCCATCTGGATGATCATGATGATTGCCATGATGTTTCCGACGGCCGCGCCCATGATCCTGACGTTTCACCAGGTCCAGGCCGGCAAACAGAGCCGGGGCGAGACCTTTGTCTCGAGCTGGGTGTTCGTGGCCGGGTATATGCTGGTTTGGGGCGTGATGGGCGTTATCGCCTTTGCCGGTGCGGCGGGTGCGGAGATGCTTGCCGGGCATGTGGGTTTGTCCGCTGCGACGGCCGCGCGTATCGGCGGCGCGCTGCTGATGATTGGGGGCGCCTATCAACTCTCCCCACTGAAAGATCTGTGTCTGGCCAAATGCCGCACGCCGATTGGCTTCATCCTGACCTCATGGCGCGATGGTTATTGGGGTGCGGTTCGCATGGGCCTGGAGCATGGACTTTTTTGCCTGGGCTGCTGCTGGCTTTTGTTTCTCGCCCTCTTTCCTCTCGGGATCATGAACGTCGCCGCAATGGCCGTGGTCACCTTGCTGATCTTTGCGGAAAAGACCCTCCCGTCCGGAGGTGGGATCGCAAAGGTGTCGGGTATCGCTCTGCTTCTTTACGGCGCGGCGGTGCTGGTCTTTCCACAGGCGCTGCCAACCTTCCAGCAGGTGGGCGCCATGACAATGAATTGACCGATGGAGGCAGCGCTCGGCGCCGAGAAGAGGAGGATCGCTCTCCTACCGCTGCGCCAACCTGCTGCTCTCCACCGCAATGCCAAGCAGCGCCTGTCTTGCCAGCGCGACGGAAAGATCCGGCCGCCGCCTGGTCTGCAGCACCGCCGTCTGCAGCCGAGTCAACGCGCGGCCGAGCGCTTCGGTGCTCCAGCGTTCCAGCGCTTTCTCCACCAGCTTGCGCCTGGAGAAAAACACCGGCGGGCGGGCGGCGGCAACGACCGAGGCGGCGTTGCGGTTGCCGGACTCCATCTGGCCGCGCATGATCTGGATCTGCTGCAACTGCCGCATTGCCGAGGACAGCACCAGGAAGGGCTGGCCGCCGGACTGGCAATGGCGGGTGAAGGCGGTGTCGAAGTCGCCGATCTTGCCTTCGAGAAGCGCGTCGACCGCGTCGTCGAAAGACGCGCCGGAGACATCACCTGACATCGCTTTGACCTCCTCCAGGCCGATCTCGGTCTGGCCATGGGCGTAGAGCACAAGCTTCTCGATCTCACCGCGCGAGGCCAGCCGGTCGCCGCCGAGATTGCGGCGCAGCGCCTGTCTCGCTTCCATGGTCATCGACATGCCGGCCCTGCCCAGTTCGCCGTCGATGACGGTGTCGATGTCGCGGGCTTCATCGGCATAGCAAGGCAGGGCCATGGCGTTGTCGGCCGCCTCGACGATGGCGCGCAGGCCGACACCTTTCTTGAGGTCGCCGGCCTCGATGAGAATGATCGCATCGCGCGCGGGCTCGGCCGTCAGCGCCTTGACGTCGTCGGCCAATGCCTTCTGGCCGCTGGCATTGCGCACCCACAGCAGGCGCCGGTCGGAAAACATCGGCACGGTGCGGGCCTCGTCGAGCAGCCGGCCCTCGTCTCGGTCGACCTCCGACCCCTCCAGCCTGACCACCGAGAAGGGATCGTCGAGCGGCAGGCCGGTCTTGCCGGCAAAGGCCTTTGCTCGCTCGGAGACGAGGCCGCGATCGGGGCCGTAAAGCAGGACGATGGAGATCCGCTGGTCCGGCTTCGCGAGCCAGCCATCGACCTCATATGCTTTCTTCTGTGCCATGGCGGGTTGGTTAGCATGATGTGGGGGCGGCATCCAGCTTGGGCGAACGGTCGACCCCCACTCCGTCGAGCTTCGCTCGACACCTCTCCCCCGATCGACGGGGGAGAGGAAGGGCGCGAGTTGGCCAGCCTTGGCTCCCTTCCTCTCCCCCGATCGACGGGGGAGAGGAAAGGCGCGAGTTCGTCGACCAATCACCTTATCTGCCGGCAAACCTCGCCCAACCTTCCCTCTAATTGCGCGCCACCGCCCAACATCGACAAGAAATTTCGCGGACATATCTTCATCTTGGGTGCGGGAGGCTGGATCGGCCGGCGTGGCCGGGACCGACGTCCGCAGGCTACCCGACGAATTCGCACTGGCGGCGCAGATATGCAAATATCTGTTCCGGGCAACATTGGAGGACAAAGGTCATGGCCGATGCTGGGATGTTGCGTTTCCACGTTCCGGAGCCGGAAGTGCGGCCGGGCGGAACGCCTGACTTTTCCAATGTGCCGATCCCCAAGGCCGGCTCTGTGCCGCGCCCGGAGATCGATGTCGATCCGCGCACCATCCGCGATCATGCCTTCTCGATCATCCGCGTGCTGAACCGCACTGGCGAGGCCGTCGGCCCGTGGGCCAGCCTGCTGTCCAGCGACGAACTTCTCACCGGCCTGCGCCACATGATGACGCTGCGGACCTTCGATGCGCGCATGCAGATGGCGCAGCGGCAGGGCAAGACCTCGTTCTACATGCAGCATCTGGGCGAAGAGGCTGTGGCTTGCGCCTTCCGCAAGGCACTGGCGCCGGGCGACATGAACTTTCCGACCTATCGCCAGGCAGGGCTGCTGATTGCCGATGGCTACCCGATGGTCACGATGATGAACCAGATCTATTCCAACGAAGCCGACCCGCTGAAGGGCCGGCAATTGCCGGTCATGTATTCTTCGAAGGAGCACGGCTTCTTCTCGATCTCCGGCAATCTGGCGACGCAGTACATCCAGGCGGTCGGCTGGGCGATGGCCTCGGCGATATCGAACGATTCACGCATCGCAGCCGCGTGGATCGGCGACGGCTCGACGGCCGAGTCCGATTTCCATTCGGCGCTGGTGTTCGCCTCCACCTACAAGGCGCCGGTCGTGCTCAATGTCGTCAACAACCAGTGGGCGATCTCGACCTTTCAAGGCATCGCGCGCGGCGGTTCGGGCACGTTCGCGGCGAGGGGCCTCGGCTTCGGCATCCCGTCACTGCGCGTCGACGGCAACGACTATCTCGCGGTGCATGCGGTCGCCAAATGGGCGGCGGAGCGGGCGCGCAGCAATCTCGGGCCGACGCTGGTCGAATATGTCACCTACCGTGCCGGCGCACATTCGAGCTCGGACGACCCGTCCGCCTACCGGCCGAAGACCGAATCCGACGCCTGGCCGCTCGGCGACCCGATCGTGCGGCTGAAGAACCATCTCATCGCGCTCGGCGTCTGGTCGGACGAGCGGCACGCGCAGGCCGAGGCGGAAATCCTCGACACGGTTATCGCGGCGCAGAAGGAAGCGGAAAGCCACGGCACGCTGCATGCCGGCGGCAAGCCGTCGACGCGCGACATGTTCGAGGGGCTCTATGCCGAGATGCCGCCGCATCTCAGGCGCCAGCGCCAGCAGGCGGGAGTCTGAGCCATGCCGAGACGGACCATGATCGAGGCCATTCGCGATGCCATGGATGTGTCGATGGGGCGCGACGAGAAAGTCGTCGTGTTCGGCGAGGACGTCGGCTTCTTCGGCGGCGTCTTCCGCTGCACGCAGGGCTTGCAGGCCAAATACGGCAAGAGCCGCTGCTTCGATGCGCCGATCAACGAATCCGGCATTGTCGGCTCGGCCATAGGCATGGCCGCCTATGGCTTGAAGCCGTGCGTGGAAATTCAGTTTGCCGACTACATGTACCCGGCCTACGACCAGCTGACCCAGGAAGCGGCACGGCTGCGCTACCGCTCCAACGGCGATTTCACCTGCCCGATCGTGGTGCGCATGCCGACCGGCGGCGGCATTTTTGGCGGCCAGACGCACAGCCAGAGCCCTGAGGCGCTGTTCACCCATGTGTCGGGGCTGAAGACGGTGGTGCCGTCCAACCCGCACGACGCCAAGGGGCTTTTGATCGCGGCGATCGAGGATCCGGATCCGGTGATCTTCCTCGAGCCGAAGCGGCTCTACAACGGTCCGTTCGATGGTCATCACGACCGGCCGGTGACGCCCTGGTCGAAGCATGAGCTGGGCGAGGTGGCCGACGGCCACTACACGGTGCCGCTCGGCAAGGCGGCGATCCGCAGGGCAGGCTCGGCCCTCACCGTGCTCGCCTACGGCACCATGGTCTATGTCGCGCAGGCGGCTGTCGAAGAAACCGGCATCGATGCCGAGATCATCGACCTCAGGACCCTGCTGCCGCTTGATCTCGATACGATCGTCGCCTCGGTGAAAAAGACCGGGCGCTGCGTCATCGTGCATGAGGCGACGCTGACCTCGGGCTTCGGCGCCGAGCTGTCGGCGCTGGTGCAGGAAAACTGTTTCTATCACCTCGAAGCGCCGGTTGCTCGCGTTGCCGGCTGGGACACGCCCTATCCGCATGCGCAGGAGTGGGATTATTTTCCCGGTCCCGCCCGCGTTGGCCGTGCCTTGCTTGAAACCATGGGAGCCTGAGATGGGCGAACACATCATCAAGCTGCCCGATGTCGGCGAAGGCGTCGCCGAGGCCGAGCTGGTCGAATGGCACGTCAAGGTCGGCGATATCGTCCGCGAGGACACTGTGCTCGCCGCAGTCATGACCGACAAGGCGACGGTTGAAATCCCCTCGCCGGTTGATGGCGAGATCCTGTGGCTGGGCGCCGAGATCGGCGACACGGTGGCCATCGGCTCGCCCATCGTGCGGCTGAAGGTGGCGGGCGAGGGCAACGCCAAGCCGCAAGGCGCCGAAGCGGAAGCGGTGTCCGCTGAGCCTCCGGCAAAACTTCCGACGCCGAAGCCCGAGGCTGCTGCGCCGGTCGTGAAGACATCCCCAAAGAGCGACGAGCCCAAGGCGAAACCGGCAGCCTCACAGAAAAGCACGGCGCAGCCTTCCGTCTCCGGCGCGCCGCGGCTTCAAGGCGAAAGACCGCTGGCGTCGCCGGCCGTTCGTCTGCGGGCAAAAGAAGCCGGCATCGATCTCAGGCAGGTTGCCGGATCCGGTCCGGCCGGTCGCATCGGCCATGAGGACATCGAAGCGTTCCTGGCCCGCGGGCCGCAGGTCGCAAAGGCATCCGGCCTCGCCCGCAACGACGCTGTGCAGGATATCAAGGTGGTCGGCTTGCGGCGCAAGATCGCCGAGAAGATGTCGCTGTCCAAATCGCGCATTCCGCACATCACCTATGTCGAGGAGATCGACGTCACCGCACTGGAGGAATTGCGCGCGGCGCTCAACAAGGAGAAGCGTCCTGGCGTGGAGCGGCCGAAACTGACGCTGCTGCCGTTCCTGATGCGGGCGATGGTCAAGGCGATCGCGGACCAGCCCAATCTCAATTCCCTGTTCGACGACGAGGCCGGCATCGTCCATCAGCATGGCGGCATCCATATCGGCATCGCCGCACAGACGCCGTCGGGGCTGGTGGTTCCGGTGGTCAAGCACGCCGAGGCGCGCGACATCTGGGATTGCGGCGCCGAGGTCATCAGGCTGGCCGAGGCGGCCAAGTCCGGCACGGCAACACGCGACGAGCTGTCCGGCTCGACCATCACCATCACCTCGCTCGGCGCCATGGGCGGCGTGGCGACGACGCCGGTCATCAACCATCCGGAAGTGGCGATCGTCGGCGTCAACAAGATGATGGTGCGGCCGGTGTGGGACGGCACCCAGTTCATGCCGCGCAAGATGATGAACCTGTCGTCGAGCTTCGACCATCGGGTGATCGATGGGTGGGATGCGGCGGTGTTCATCCAGCGGATCAAGACGCTGCTGGAAACGCCGGCGCTGATTTTCGTGGATTGAGGGGATGAGAACGGTCGCAAGGGCTCCCTCACCCGGATTGCCAAAACCGAATTGCGAAGGGCAATTCGGGGCAATCCGACCTCTCCCCGAGGGGAGAGGAGGTCGCCGGCGTCTGTGC
>NZ_RZPF01000195.1:0-9347 GCF_004022735.1 Mesorhizobium sp. M7A.F.Ca.AU.001.01.1.1 | reverse complement strand
GCTGACAGGTTGAGAGAGGTATCGGAGTTTTCCCGCCATGCCGCTTCTGCTGAAAGGGTCCTGTCGCTGCAATGCCGTGCGTTTCGAGGTGGAGAGCCACACGCCGGCGCCATTCATGCTGTGCTACTGCTCGATCTGCCGCAAGCAGCAGGGCGGCGGCGGGTTTGCCATCAATCTCGGTGCCGACAACGAGACACTGAACATCAGGGGCAAGCGCAGCCTCGGCGTCTTTCGGGCGGAGATCGAGGACGACGAGCATCCGCATTGCGAAATCTCAACCGGCGAGCGCAATTTCTGCAAGAAATGCGGCTCAGCCCTTTGGCTCTACGATCCAACCTGGCCGGAGCTTGTGCATCCCTTCGCCTCGGCGATCGACAGCGACCTGCCCATCCCACAGAGCAAGGTGCACCTGATGCTGAAATACAAGGCGAACTGGGTCGAGCCGGTGGTTGGCAAGCACGACAAGGTCTTCGACGTCTATCCCGAGGAATCGATCGCCGATTGGCACAAGCGGACGGGCATGTGGGTGGAGTGAGTTTCTTCGCCCCGTTTACGGGGAGGTGAGGAGTGATCCGCGCAGCGAACGAAAAGCCAATTGCTTGGATTTTCTAACGACGTACGCCGGCAGGCTGGGCGGAGCTAACTCTGGAGAGGCTGGCGCTGCCCCTCATCCGTCACTTCGTGACACTTTCTCCGCGTAAACGGGGCGAAGGAAAAAATCAGGCCGAAGCGCGTGCCTCTGCCAGTGCCTTCAGGTCGGCCGGCTTCAGTTCGACGGATTCGCCGCAGCCGCAGGCCGAGCTCTGGTTCGGGTTGTGGAAGGTGAAGCCGGTGCGCAGCGTCGTCTGCTCGAAATCCATCTCGGTGCCGAACAGGAATAGCGCGGCCTCGGGCGCGACATAGACATGAGCGCCGTCGCGCTCGATATGGTCGTCCTTGGTGTTGGGCTCGGTCACCAGATCGACCGTATATTCCATGCCGGCGCAGCCGCCCTTCTTGATGCCGAGGCGGATGCCATGCGCGTTGTCGCGGGTGGCGACGATCTCGCGCACCCGGTCGGCGGCCTTTTCGGTCATGGTGATGACGGCGAAGCGTCCCATTCTTTTTCCTTCCATTCCATGCAGGTTCAAGGCCTGCCGAATGATTCCTCACCTAAAATGGTGAAGTTTTATCCCTCGCGCAAGTGTGCCAGGCTTGACGCTAGTACCAGCCCACCGCCACCTGCGCCTCTTCCGACATGCGGTCGGCCGACCATGGCGGGTCGAAGGTCATGTTGACCTCGACGCCGGACACGCCTTCGACGGCGCCGACGGCATTTTCGACCCAGCCGGGCATTTCGCCGGCGACAGGGCAGCCGGGAGCGGTCAGCGTCATGTCGATCTTGACCGAGCGATTGTCCTCGATGTCGATCTTGTAGATGAGGCCGAGTTCGTAGATATCGGCCGGGATTTCCGGATCGTAGACCGTCTTCAGCGCCGATACGATGTCGTCGGTCAACCGCGCCAGTTCGTCGGCTGGAATGGCCGATCCCGAAACCAGCGCATTGGGCGCGGTTTCCGGAGTGGTCTCGGCAGCGATGCTTGCATCATCCATGGTCGTCACCCAAAAAAATCGTCATCCGAAGAATTTGCGCGCTTTCTCAAGCGCCTCGGCCAAAGCGTCGACTTCGGCCCTGGTATTATACATGCCGAACGATGCCCTGCATGTGGAGGTTACGCCGAAACGTTTCAACAGCGGCTGGGCGCAATGGGTGCCCGCGCGGACAGCAACGCCCTGCCTGTCTATCACCATCGACACGTCGTGCGCATGAATGCCTTGCAGTTCGAACGAGATGATGGCGCCCTTGCCGGGCGCATCGCCGAAGATGCGCAGCGAATTGATGGCGCGCAGCCGCTCATGCGCATAAGTCTTGAGGTCTTCCTCATGCGCGGCGATGCGCTCGCGGCCGATCGTTTCCATATAGTCGAGCGCGGCACCCAGTCCGATCGCCTGCACGATCGGCGGCGTGCCGGCTTCGAAACGATGCGGCGGCTCGTTGTAGGTGACGATGTCTTCCGTCACCTCCTCGATCATCTCGCCACCGCCCATGAAGGGGCGCATGCCCTGGAGAATGTCCTTCTTGCCGTAGAGCACCCCGATGCCCGAAGGGCCATAAACCTTGTGCCCGGTGAAGACGAAGAAGTCGCAGTCGAGATCCTGCACATCGATCGGCATATGCACGGCGCTCTGGCTGCCGTCGACGAGGACGGGAATTCCACGCGCATGCGCGATGCGCACGATTTCCTTGATCGGCGTCACCGTGCCCAGCGCATTCGACATCTGCGTGACGGCGACCAGTTTGGTGCGGTCGGTCAGCCGTTTTTCGAATTCCTCGATGTGGAGGACGCCGAGATCGTCGACCGGCACCCAGACCAGCTTGGCGCCCTGCCGCTCGCGGATAAAATGCCAGGGAACGATGTTGGAGTGGTGCTCCATGATCGACAGCACGATCTCGTCGCCCTCGCCGATGTTGGGCATGCCATAGCCATAGGCCACGGTGTTGATGGCCGAGGTCGTGTTCGAGGTGAAGATGATGTTGTCGGTGCTTGGCGCGTTGAGGAAACGGCGTACCGTTTCGCGCGCCTTTTCGTAGGCGTCGGTCGCGGCATTGGACAGGAAATGCAGGCCACGATGGACGTTGGCATATTCCTGGCTGTAGGCGTGCTGGACAGCGTCGAGCACCGCCTGCGGCTTCTGTGCCGAGGCGCCATTGTCGAGATAGACCAGCTTCTTGCCATAGACTTCCCGCGACAGGATCGGGAAATCGCGGCGGATCGCTTCGACGTCGTAGGGAATGTTTTCGAGTTTCTGGTCCATTTCAAAGTCCTTGCCGGCCAAGGCCGAGATCCTTCCAACACCCCTCATCCGACCGAGCTTCGCTCGGCCACCTTCTCCCACAAGGGGAGAAGGTCTAGCGCTTTACCTTCTCCCCTTGTGGGAGAAGGTGGATTGGCGCGTAGCGCCAAGACGGATGAGGGGTGGCTTTGCCGGACCCCATCCAATTAGCCGTGTGCCACGAACCAGCCGTCGAGCCGCGCTTCCAGCGCTTCGACGATCGCCTCGTCGTCCAGTTCCTCGATCACCTCGGCGACGAAGGCCTTCACGAGCAGCCCCCGCGCGCTTTTCTCGTCGACGCCGCGCGCCATCAGGTAGAACAGATGATCGTGGTCGATCTCGGTGACCGTCGCGCCATGGCCGCAAATCACGTCGTCGGCGAAGATTTCAAGCTCCGGCTTGGTCGAGAACTCGCCGTCGTCCGACAGCAACAGCGTGTTGCATGCCATCTTGGCGTTGGTCTTCTGCGCATATTGATGGACGTTGATGCGGCCCTGAAACACGCCGCGCGCCTTGCCCGTCACCACGTTGCGGATGATCTCCGTCGAGGTCGTGTGCGGCACGGCGTGGTCGAGAACCATGGTCACGTCGGTATGGGTGTCGCCGGCCAAGAGGTTGATGCCGCGCAGCTTGAAATCGGCGCCTTCGCCAGTCGTCCTGACCATGATCTCCTGGCGCACGAGCTTGCCGCCGGCGTTCATGACGAACAACGTCAGCTTGGCATTCTTGCCGATATGGGCCTTGAACTGGGCCAGATGCGTCGCCGTTTCCGGCTGTTCCTGGACAATCAGCCACGTCACCTCGGCGCCTTCGCCGAGCACGAGCTGGCTGACCGAGCTGCCCAGGGCAGCGCCGTCACCTGTCTGCCGTTCGACGATGACGGCCTTGGCGCCGGCGCCGACACGCACTGGCAGGCGCACATGGGTCTGGCCGCCGGCCTGCAGGTTCTGCAGCTCGACCGGCTTTTCGAGTTCCACGCCATCGGCGATGTCGACAAAATATCCGTCGGCGACGAAAGCCGTGTTCAGCGCGCCGATGGCGTCGTCGCTGCCATAGGGGTCGAGCCCAGGTGCTGCGCTGCCGTCGACCAGCTTTTCCGACAGGCGCTGGAAAGAGACGCCTTCAAGAACCGGCACTTTGGCGTCGGACTTGCCGTTCAGGATCGACACCACAGTGGAACCGTCAACGATCGGCGCAATGGCCTTGGCCATGGCGGCAGGGTCGAAGTCCGGCACGGTATTCAGCAACCGGCGCAAGTCGGTATAGTGCCAGGATTCGACGCGCCGCGTCGGCAGGCCGTGCTTGATCGTCTCGATGGCGTCGTCGCGCTTCAGCATCACCGCGCCGTCGCCCGGCAGCAGCGACAGCCGGTCGCCGAACGCGTCGATCAACGCTGTCTCGGCCGGTGTCCGCTGCGGTTGTGCGTGCATGTTCATCGGTATTACCTCTGGCATCTCACGCTGCTTCGCCGATCACGCCGGCATAGCCATTGGCTTCCAGGTCGAGCGCCAGCGACTTGTCGCCTGACTTGATGACCTGCCCCTTGTAGAGCACATGCACGGTGTCGGGCACGATGTGCTCAAGCAGGCGCTGGTAGTGGGTGATGACCAGGAACGCCCGGTCCGGCGCGCGCAGCGCGTTGACGCCGTCGGAAACGATCTTCAGCGCATCGATGTCGAGGCCGGAATCGGTCTCGTCGAGCACGCACAATTTCGGCTCCAGCAATTTCATCTGCAGGATCTCCGCCCGCTTCTTCTCGCCGCCGGAAAAGCCGACATTAAGCGGCCGCTTCAGCATCGCCATCTCCATGCTGAGCGAGGCGGCGGCTTCCTTCACGCGCTTCAAAAATTCCGGGATCTTCAGCGGCTCCTCGCCGCGCGCCTTGCGCTGCTCGTTCATCGCCACTTTCAGGAATTCCATGGTGGCGACGCCCGGTATCTCCATCGGATACTGGAAGGCGAGGAAGATGCCTGACGTGGCGCGCTCGGCCGGATCCATTTCGAGGATCGACTGGCCGTTGTAGAGGATGTCGCCCTCGGTCACCTCATAGTCCTCGCGACCGGCGAGGATGTAGGACAGCGTCGATTTGCCCGAGCCGTTCGGCCCCATGATCGCGGCAACCTCGCCGGCTTTCACCGTCAGGTTCAGACCGCGGATGATTTCGGTGCCGTCATCGACGATGCGGGCGTGCAGGTTTCTGATTTCAAGCATTTTTTCGTTTCCTGAATATCTGTCCGGTCAGCCGACCGAGCCCTCAAGCGAGATACCGATCAGCTTCTGCGCCTCGACAGCGAATTCCATCGGCAGTTGCTGGATGACGTCCTTGACGAAGCCGTTGACGATCAGCGCGATCGCCTCCTCTTCAGGGATACCGCGCTGCATGACGTAGAATTTCTGGTCCTCGGAAATCTTCGACGTGGTCGCTTCGTGCTCGAACTGCGCCGTCGAATTCTTGGCTTCCATGTAGGGCACGGTGTGCGCGCCGCACTGGTCGCCGATCAGCAGGGAATCGCAGTTGGTGAAGTTGCGGGCGTTGGTCGCCTTGCGGTGCGCCGAGACCTGGCCGCGATAGGTGTTCTGCGAGAAGCCGGCGGCGATGCCTTTGGAGATGATGCGGCTCGACGTGTTCTTGCCGAGGTGGATCATCTTGGTGCCGCTGTCGACCTGCTGATAACCGTTCGAGACAGCGATCGAATAGAACTCGCCCGAGGAATCGTCGCCGCGCAGGATGCAGCTCGGATATTTCCAGGTGATCGCCGAGCCGGTCTCGACCTGCGTCCACGAGATCTTCGAGCGATCGCCACGGCAGTCGCCGCGCTTGGTGACGAAATTGTAGATGCCACCCTTGCCCTCGGCGTCTCCGGGATACCAGTTCTGCACCGTCGAATATTTGATCTCGGCATCGTCGAGCGCCACCAGTTCGACGACGGCGGCATGCAGCTGGTTCTCATCGCGCTGCGGCGCCGTGCAGCCTTCGAGATAGGAGACGTAAGCCCCCTCCTCGGCGATGATCAGCGTGCGCTCGAACTGGCCGGTGTTCTTCTCGTTCATGCGGAAATAGGTCGACAGCTCCATCGGGCAGCGCACGCCCTTGGGCACGAAGACGAACGAGCCGTCGGTGAACACGGCCGAATTCAGCGTGGCGTAATAATTGTCGGAGGTCGGCACAACCGAGCCGAGATACTTCTTCACCAGTTCGGGATGCTCGCGGATGGCTTCCGAGATCGAGCAGAAGATGACGCCGGCCTGCGCCAGCTCCTTCTTGAAGGTGGTGACGACGGAAACGGAATCGAACACGGCGTCGACGGCGACGCGGCCCGATTTGTAGACATTGTCGCTGACTTCCTCGAGTTCCGAGGCGTCGGTCTTCTGCACGCCGGCGAGGATTTCCTGCTCGCGCAGCGGAATACCGAGCTTCTCGTAGACCTTCAAGAGTTCGGGATCGACATCGCTGAGCGAGGTCGGGCCGGGCGTGCTCTTGGGCGCCGCGTAGAAGTAGATGTCCTGGAAATCGATCTTGGGATAGTGGACGCGCGCCCAGGTCGGCTCGTCAAGCGTCAGCCAACGGCGATAGGCTTCCAGACGCCATTCCAGCATCCAGGACGGTTCGTCCTTCTTGGCCGAAATGAAACGGATAATGTCTTCGCTGAGGCCTTTGGGGGCCTTATCCATCGCGATTTCGGTCTGGAATCCATATTTATATTGGTCGACGTCGATCTTTCGGACCCGATCGATCGTGTCCTGCACAGCAGGCATATGCGTTCTCCATCCACGCCGGGGTCAAGGCCCGACAGTTTTCAAACTATGGCACCGCCAAAACGAACCCCAAAAAGGCGCTTGCGGCAGCGTAAGTTTCATATAGTGCGCTTCGACCGGAAATTCACCCGGCCAGCATGAAACGCACGGCTCTACCAGGCCGAATGGCCCAAATCATTTTCGTCAAGCATCGGATTTTCCCGAAAATCGCTACGCGCTTTTCGGTCCGATGCCCCAACCGCTCACGCGGCTTTTTCTCTATCCGCCCGACGCGCGGCGATTCCCGTCAGCGCAACGCGAAACAACTCGATGTCTTCCGCGCCCGTCGCCGGACCGATCGACACGCGCAAGGCGCCAAGGCTGTCACCGTATCCCATGGCTTTCAGCACATGGCTCGGTCCGACCTTGCCGGACGAACAGGCAGAGCCGGCCGACAGCGCTACGCCGGCCAGGTCGAAGGCGATCTGCGCGGTTTCGGCTTTGACGCCCGCAATAGCGAAGAATGCCGTATTGGCAAGCCTTGGCGCACCGGTTCCGAAGATTTCCGCGTCCGGCACCAGCGTTTTCACGATGGCCTCGATCTCGTCGCGGCGCCGGCGCACCGCATCTATGGCCGGCAATCCGGCCAGGGCCTCGCGGGCGGCCGCGCCAAAACCGGCAATGGCAGCGAGGTTTTCAGTCCCGCCGCGATGGCCCTTTTCCTGACCGCCGCCATTGATCAACGGCTTCGGCATCATCAGATCCGAAGCCGCGACGATGGCGCCGACGCCCTTGGGACCACCGATCTTGTGCGAGGACAGAATCAGATAATCGGCGTAACCCGCTGATAGATCGATCGAAACACGCCCGGCGGCCTGCACGGCGTCGACCATGAGGATGCCGCCCGCCGCCTTGACGATCCCGGCGATGCGATCGATCGGCTGGATGACGCCGGTCTCGTTGTTGGCGGCGTGGATGGCAACCAGCGGCAGGCCTTCGCTCTTGTCATGACCACTGAGCGCTGCCGCCAAAGCGTCGAGATCGGCGATACCGTTGGCGTCGACGCCGATCCGGTTTACCTGCACTGCCGGGAAATGTCCGCCGTTCAACAGGCAGGGATGATCGGCCTCCGACACGTAAAGCCGGCTCATGCGCACCGTGCCGCGCCCCATCTGCCAGTCGGGTGACAGCAGCGTCGAGGCTGCTTCCGTGGCACCGGAGGTGAACACGACGTGCTCGGGCTTGGCGTTGACGAGCGCCGCCACGTCACGCCTTGCGGTCTCGATCAGACGGCGGGCCGCCCGCCCCTCGGCGTGAACCGATGACGGATTGGCGGCGACATCGAGCGCCGCGACCATAGCTTCGCGGGCCGCGGCAAGCAGCGGCGCACTGGCATTGTAGTCGAGATAGGCGCGTTTTGCGGCCATTTTCGTCCGTCAAGTCCCGTCAGAAGCCATTCCGCCGTCGTATGGCGTTATTTCCTTGAAATTCCAAGGCGAGCCGTCCTATTTACGCGGCTTGCGGCGCGGGTGGCCGGGCTCGATGTCTTGCCACTCAGTTTTGAACAATTCTAAACTAGCTTCTAAGAAGACGCTCGCCCTGCGTCAAGGCCAGAGGAAACGTTCCAGGCACCGCGCATTCGTATTACCTAGTGGAGTATTTTATGCCTGAGGTCATTTTCACCGGTCCTGCCGGCCGCCTGGAGGGTCGCTACCAGCCTTCCAAGGAAAAGAGCGCGCCGATTGCCATCGTCCTGCACCCGCACCCGCAATTCGGCGGCACGATGAACAACAAGATCGTCTACGACCTCTTCTACATGTTCCAGAAGCGGGACTTCACCACGCTTCGCTTCAATTTCCGCGGCATCGGCCGCAGTCAGGGCGAATTCGACCACGGCACCGGCGAGTTGTCGGACGCTGCCGCGGCGCTGGATTGGGCGCAGTCGCTGCATCCCGATTCCAAGAGCTGCTGGGTCGCCGGCTACTCGTTCGGATCCTGGATCGGCATGCAGCTTCTGATGCGCCGGCCCGAGATCGAAGGCTTCATCTCGATCGCGCCGCAGCCCAACACCTATGATTTCTCGTTCCTGGCGCCCTGCCCGTCATCGGGCCTGATCATCCATGGCGATGCCGACAAGGTGGCGCCGCCGAAGGATGTGCAGGGCCTGGTCGACAAGCTGCACACGCAGAAGGGCATCACCATCACCCAAAAGACGTTGCCCGGCGCCAACCATTTCTTCTCCAACGATGCCGACCTGCTGCTCGAGGAATGCGCCGACTATCTCGACCGCCGGCTGGCCGGCGAATTGTCGGATCCGCGGCCGAAGCGGCTGAGATAAGCAAAGAAAGCAGGGACGGCGATGTACGAACCTCCTCATTTCAGGGAAACGCGGCCGGAAATCCTGCACGGGCTGATCCGGACGCATCCGCTGGGCCTGTTGATTTCCAACGGACCCGATGGGCCGGTCGCCAACGCCATCCCGTTCCTGCTCGACGCGGAAATCGGGCCGAACGGCAGGCTGCGCGCCCATCTGGCGCGGGCCAACCCGCAATGGCGCCTGTTGGCCGACAATCCGGCGTCAACCGTACTGATCGTCTTCCAGGGCAGCGATGCCTATGTGACGCCGTCCTGGTACGAGACCAAGCGCGAGACCGGCAAGGTGGTGCCGACCTGGAATTATGCCATCGTGCAGGTTCGCGGCACCGTCAAGGTGATGGATGATCAGGACTGGCTGGCGC
>NZ_RZPF01000194.1:0-9349 GCF_004022735.1 Mesorhizobium sp. M7A.F.Ca.AU.001.01.1.1 | reverse complement strand
CCGCCGCCATGCTCGATAGCGAGGTGATCGGACGGCTCGATGACGAGAAGCTCGACGAGATCGTTGCAGAGGTGCGCTCATGATCCCGCGTATCTACATTCCCGGCGATTCCGGTGCGCTGGCGCTTGGCGCCGAAAAGGTCGCCAAGGCGATCGCCGGCGAACTCGCCGAGCGCGGCATCGAGGCCAAGATCGTGCGCAATGGTTCGCGCGGCGCCTATTTCCTCGAACCGATGGTCGAAGTCGCTACAGCCAACGGCCGCATCGCCTACGGGCCGGTCAAACCGTCCGACGTCAAAAGCCTGTTCGACAGCGGCTTCCTTACCGGCGGCCATCATAAACGCTGGCTGGGCGCGCCGGACAAGATCCCCTTCCTGGCCAAGCAGACGCGGCTGACTTTCGCGCGCTGCGGCGTCACGGATCCGCTGTCGCTCGAATCCTACAAAAAACATGGCGGGTTGAATGGATTGATGAACGCGCTGGCGCTGACGCCTGCCGCCATCGTCGCAGAGGTGACCGAATCGGGCCTGCGCGGACGCGGCGGCGCCGGCTTCCCGACCGGCATCAAATGGAAGACGGTGCTCGATACAGCAGGCGACCGCAAATACATCGTCTGCAACGCCGATGAAGGCGACTCCGGCACTTTCGCCGACCGCATGATCATGGAGGGCGATCCCTTCGTGCTGATCGAAGGCATGACGATCGCCGGTATAGCCACGGGCGCGACCAAGGGCTTCGTCTATGTCCGCTCGGAATATCCGCATGCGGTGGCGGCGATGAACAAGGCCGTCGAGATCGCCCGCAAGGCCGGCGTTCTTGGCGCCAGCGTGCTGGGTTCCCCTCACGCGTTCGACATGGAGATCCGGGTCGGCGCCGGCGCCTATGTCTGCGGCGAAGAGACGGCGCTGCTCGATTCGCTCGAGGGCAAGCGCGGCATGGTGCGGGCAAAGCCGCCTCTGCCTGCGCATAAGGGGCTGTTCGGCAAGCCGACGGTGATCAACAACGTCATCAGCCTAGCCTCTGTGCCCGTCATCATGGACAAGGGTGCGGCCTTCTACAAGGATTTCGGCATGGGCCGCTCGCGCGGCACGATCCCGGTCCAGATCGCCGGCAATGTCAAATTTGCAGGGCTGTTCGAAGCCGCTTTCGGCATGACGCTTGGCGAGATCGTCGACGAGATCGGCGGCGGCACGGCCACCGGCCGGCCGGTCAAGGCAGTGCAGGTCGGCGGACCGCTCGGCGCCTATTTCCCGCGCGCGCTGTTCGACACGCCATTCGACTATGAAGCCTTCGCGGCCAAGGACGGGCTGATCGGCCATGCCGGTATCGTGGTGTTCGACGACACCGCCGACATGCTGAAACAGGCGCGCTTCGCCATGGAATTCTGCGCCATCGAAAGCTGCGGCAAGTGCACGCCCTGCCGCATCGGCTCGACGCGCGGTGTCGAGACCATCGACAAACTCGCCGCGGGCATCGAGCCGGAGAAGAACCTCGCTCTGGTCACCGACCTCTGCAACACGATGAAATTCGGCTCGCTCTGCGCGCTGGGCGGCTTCACGCCCTACCCTGTGATGAGCTCGATCACCCATTTCCCCGACGACTTCAAGCCCGCGCCCGTGCGCGTGGCTGCCGAATAGGAGCTGGCAGATGAACATCAAGGCCGACTTCCCATCCCTCGTCGAAGAGATTGACTACGGAACCCCGCAATCGAAGGCGCAGAAGCAGGTCACGCTGAACGTCGACGGGCGCAGCATCACCGTGCCGGAAGGCACCTCGATCATGCGTGCCGCGATGGAGGGCGGGGTCGAAATCCCGAAGCTCTGCGCCACCGACATGCTGGACTCCTTCGGTTCGTGCCGTGTCTGCCTTGTGGAGATCGAAGGACGCGGCGGCACGCCGGCATCCTGCACGACGCCTGTCGGCGAAGGCATGATCGTGCGCACGCAGACCGAGCGGCTCGATGCCATTCGCCGTGGCGTCATGGAGCTCTATGTCTCCGACCATCCGACCGGCTGGAACGAACAGGCCGGAACCGGCGCCAGCGAGTTCGACGCGGTGGCGAAGTCGATCGGCCTGACCGAGAACCGCTACGGCATCGAGGGCCGCAACCACGTCAAGCCGGAAGGTGGCGTGGCGCCCGGCCATGGCTCGCTGGCAGTCGATTACATCGCCCGCGACGAATCCAACCCCTATTTCACCTATGATGCCTCGCAATGCATCGTCTGCTCGCGCTGCGTGCGGGCGTGCGAAGAAGTGCAGGGCACGTTTGCGCTGACCATCGAGGGACGCGGCTTCGAATCCCGGGTTTCGGCCGGAATGCACGAGGCGTTCATCGATTCGGAATGCGTGTCCTGCGGCGCTTGCGTCCAGGCCTGCCCGACCGATGCGCTGCGTGAGAAGACGGTGCTTGCCAAGGGCCTGCCGGAGCGCTCGGCCGTCACCACCTGCGCCTATTGCGGCGTCGGCTGCTCGTTCAAGGCCGAGGTGAAGGGTGACGAAGTCGTTCGCATGATGCCCTACAAGGAGGGCAAGGCGAACCACGGCCATTCCTGCGTGAAGGGCCGTTTCGCCTATGGCTACGCCACCCACAAGGACCGCATCCTGTCGCCGATGATCCGCGAAAAGGTCACCGATCCGTGGCGCGAAGTAAGCTGGGAAGAGGCGATCGCCCATACCGCCAAGGAATTCCGCCGCATCCAATACCAGTACGGACGCACCGCGATCGGCGGCATCACCTCGTCGCGCTGCACCAATGAGGAAACCTACCTCGTCCAGAAGATGGTGCGGCAGGGTTTCCGCAACAACAATGTCGACACCTGCGCACGCGTCTGCCATTCGCCGACGGGCTACGGGCTCGGCCAGACATATGGCACGTCTGCCGGCACGCAGGATTTCGATTCCGTCGACTTCACCGACGTCGCCGTCATCATCGGCGCCAATCCGGCTTCCGCTCACCCGGTGTTCGCCTCGCGGCTCAAGAAGCGGCTGCGCCAGGGCGCCAAGCTGATCGTGCTCGATCCGCGCCGCACCGAGATGGTCAAGTCGGCTCATATCGAAGCGGATTACCACCTGCCGCTGAAGCCCGGCACCAATGTGGCCGTGCTGACGGCGCTGGCGCATGTGATCGTCACCGAGGGCTTGTTCGACGAAGCCTTCATCCGCGAACGTTGCGACTGGACGGAGTTCCAGGATTGGGCATCGTTCGTCGCCTTGCCGGAAAACAGCCCCGAAACCGTCGGCAAATTGTCCGGCGTCGATCCCGAGCTGATCCGCGGTGCTGCGCGTCTCTACGCCACCGGCGGCAACGGCGCGATCTATTACGGCCTGGGCGTGACGGAACACAGCCAAGGTTCGACCACTGTGATGGCAATCGCCAATCTCGCCATGGCCACCGGCAATATCGGCCGGCCCGGCGTCGGCGTGAACCCGCTGCGCGGCCAGAACAACGTGCAGGGCTCCTGCGACATGGGTTCCTTCCCGCACGAACTGCCGGGCTATCGCCACATCTCCGGCGAAGCCGTGCGCGATATCTACGAGACCTTGTGGGGCGTAAAGCTGGACGACGAACCCGGCCTGCGCATCCCCAACATGCTGGACGCCGCCGTCGACGGCAGCTTCAAGGGCATCTACATCCAGGGCGAAGACATTCTGCAGTCCGATCCCGACACCAAGCATGTCGCAGCCGGCCTTGCCGCGATGGAATGCGTCGTCGTGCACGACCTCTTCCTCAACGAGACGGCGAACTACGCGCATGTCTTCCTGCCGGGCTCGACCTTCCTGGAGAAGGACGGCACCTTCACCAACGCCGAGCGCCGCATCAACATGGTGCGCAAGGTTCTTGAGCCGAAGGCGCGCTACGCCGATTGGGAGGCGACGCAGGAGCTTGCCCGCGCGATCGGGCTGGACTGGAACTATAAGCATCCCTCCGAAATCATGGACGAGATCGCGATGACCACGCCGAGCTTCGCCGGCGTCTCCTTCGAGCTGCTCGACCGTGTCGGGTCCGTGCAATGGCCCTGCAACGAGAAGGCGCCGCTCGGCACCCCGATCATGCATATCGACGGGTTCGTGCGCGGCAAGGGCAAGTTCATCCGTACCGAATATGTGGCGACGGACGAAAGGACGGGGCCGCGCTTCCCGCTGCTGCTCACCACCGGCCGCATCCTGTCGCAGTACAATGTCGGCGCGCAGACCAGGCGCACCGACAACAGCATGTGGCACTCGGAGGACCGGCTGGAGATTCATCCGCACGACGCCGAGAACCGCGGCTTGCGCGACGGCGACTGGGTCCGGCTGACCAGCCGCTCGGGCGAGACGACGCTGCGCGCGCTGATCACCGACCGGGTGTCGCCCGGCGTGGTCTACACGACGTTCCACCATCCGGACACGCAGGCCAACGTGATCACCACCGACTTCTCCGACTGGGCGACCAACTGCCCGGAATACAAGGTGACGGCGGTGCAGGTCGGCGCCTCCAATGGGCCGTCGGAATGGCAGCGCGACTATGACGAGCAAGCCAAGCAGAGCCGGCGCATCGCGTCTTTGCAGGCGGCGGAGTAGTCTTGAGCGCGCGGCGCAAAGCCACGACGCAGGTATCGCGGCTGGCGCACCGCGCCAGCGGCACTGCTACGGCGAACCGCATGGTGCCGGAAGAGACGCCGGTGGCGTTCTCCTTTGCCGGCACCACGCATGCGGTGATGATGGCAAGCCCGGCCGATTTCGAGGATTTCGCGCTTGGCTTCTCGCTGACCGAGGGCATTGTAGCTGCGCCGGAGGAGATCGAAACCATCGAGGTCGAGGACCATGGCGCCGGCATCGACATCCAGATCCGGCTGAAGGACCGAGCCAACACGCGCTTCGAAGCGCGGCGGCGAAGGCTCGCGGGTCCGGTCGGCTGCGGGCTCTGCGGCATCGAATCGATCGAGGAAGCGATGCGTTCGGTCGATGCGGTTGGTGTGTCAAAGCTTACGCTTGATGCCAACGATATTGTCCGTTCGGTCAAGCTTTTGTCGAAAGTGCAGCCGCTGCACACCGAGACCGGAGCCGTGCACGCCGCCGGCTTCTATGTGCCCGGCAAGGGCATCGTCATGGCGCGCGAAGATGTCGGCCGTCACAATGCGCTCGACAAGCTGGCGGGTGCGCTGGCCAAAGCCGGCATCGAGGGCGCATCCGGTGCTGTCGTGGTGACATCCAGGGTTTCGGTCGAAATGGTGCAGAAGACGGCTTCTATCGGTTCGGCCTTCATCATCGCCGTCTCGGCGCCGACCGCCCTTGCCATCCGCACGGCGCAAGAGTCCGGCATGACGCTGGTGGCGCTGGTTCGCGGCGACGATTTTGATATTTTCACCCACCCCGACCGGGTGATTTGCGGAGTTGCCAAGCATGTCGCATGACGAAGAACACATTATGAGCACTGCCGAGAAGCTGGTGCGCATGGCAAACCAGATCGCCGACTTCTTCCATTCCAAGCCGCGCGAGGAAGGCATTGCCGGCGTCGCCGAGCACATCAACAAGTTCTGGGAGCCGAGGATGCGGCGGCAGTTCTTCGAAATGCTGGACGACGGCACCGGGAACTTCAACGAGTTGGTGGTGGCCGCCTCCGCCAGGATCAAGCGACCGATCACGCCGGCTGCGGCCGACCTCAAACTCGGGCTCAAGCCCTCCCCTGCCGACGTCGCCGCCTCGCAGGAATAGCCGCCAAGCCGCGCCAACTTACATTCACAATCGCTAAAGTTTAAGCTGCCGCAATCTGCGCTGTTCTGCTATGGTTTGACGACCAGAAATCGTCAGGCCGGGGTGGAAATCTCGTGAGGCCGATCGAGACGCGATACGCCTGTAGCGGCGATGTGCGGATCGCCTATCAGGTGGTCGGGCAGGGATCGTTCGATCTCGTCTTCGTGCCGGGCTTCATTTCCAACCTCGACCTGCACTGGGAAGACGAGGGCTACACCAGGCTCTTGAAGCGGCTTTCGGCGTTCTCTCGGCTGATCCTGTTCGACAAGCGCGGCACCGGCCTGTCCGACCGTGTCGACGCGCATAACCTGCCCAGTCTCGAGACGCGGATAGACGATGTGCGCGCGGTAATGGACGCCGCTGGCAGCGGCCGTGCGGCGCTGCTCGGCTCCTCCGAAGGCGCGCCGATGGCAATGCTGTTCGCCGCCACCTATCCGGAGCGGACACGGGCGCTGGCGCTCTATGGCGGCTATGCGCATTTCCACAAATGGGTGATGTCGCCCGAACGCCTCGACGCTTTCATCGAGATGGCGGAGACAGCCTGGGGCACTGGCGCCACGCTGCCCCATTTCGCGCCGAGCCGGGTCGACGACGCGCATTTCGCCCAGTGGTGGGCACGTTTCGAACGATTGTCGGCGAGCCCGACGGCGGCGGCGGCGCTGGCGCGCATGAACGCCGACGTCGACATCCGCCATATCCTGAGCGTGATCAGCGCGCCGACGCTTGTAATCCATCGCCGCAACGATGCGCGGGTCGACCCCGACGCCAGCCGCTTCCTTGCACAGAAGATCCCCGGCGCCCGACTGGTCGAGATTCCCGGACGCGACCATCCGATCTGGACCGGCGATGTCGATGGGGTGGCCGACCTGATCGAGGAATTCCTGACCGGCGAACGCGCCGTGGGCGAAGTAGACCGCGTGCTGGCCGCACTGCTGGTGACACGCATCTACGACACGGCACGGCTCGGCGACCGGATGTGGAGCGAACGCAGCCAACGCTTCCAGGAAACCTGGCGGCTGCTGGTCGGGCGCCATGGCGGGCGCTCTGTGGGCCTGCATGGCGAGTTGATGATTTCGCGCTTCGACGGCCCGGCACGCGCCATACGCTGCGCGGCAGCGCTGCGCGAGGCGGCGCAGGAAATCGGCGTGGCAAGCGCACAAGGGGCGCATGTCGGCGAGATCGAAGTGCGCGGTCCACCCGTTGGGACGACGGCGCGGGTGGCAATGCAACTGGCCGCCCATGCCGGCCGCGGCGACATTATCGCGTCGCGTCTGATCGCCGATCTGGCGGCTGGGTCGGGCCTGCATTTCACCGACGCCGGGCGCATCAGTGTCGACGAGCTGGAGCAGCCGCTGGCGCTGGTCCATGCGACGTCCGAACAGCATCTGGAACCCGCCTGCCGGCCCAAACCCAAGACCGCCGAGCCGGCCGCATTGACGGCGCGCGAAAGCGAGGTGGTGAGCCTCGTCGCCGACGGCAAGAGCAATGCCGCGATCGCCGCCGAATTGCGGCTGAGCGAACACACGGTCAAGCGCCATGTCGCCAACATACTGCTCAAGCTGGATCTGCCGTCGCGGGCGGCGGCGGCGTTTTCGGCCAGGCACCCTGGCCCGCACGGGCCATGAGAGCCATGGCGCTTTCGGGCGAAGCGGCCATGGGCGGGTAAGCGCTATCAATTCTCTCCACGCAGGCTAGGCGGATGTCGCTGGAAAAGGCGCTGCGAACGGAGGAGGAAATGCTGAAGTCGAACCGGACACTCAAATTGCTTGTGATCGCTGCAAGCGTTGGCGCGTTGTTCGCCATCTCTCCCGCAAAGGCCGAGGACGCGTCCGCGGCGGCCGCCTACAAGGACATCGAGGCAACGCTCGGCTCGGTGCCGGACATGTTCAAGACCCTGCCGGATGTGGCCGTCGCCGGCGCCTGGGCCGAGATTAAGGGCGTGCAGCTCAACCCGAAGACGGCGCTTGACGGCAAGACCAAGGAACTTTTGGGCCTCGCCGTCGCGGCGCAGATCCCATGCCAGTACTGCATCTATTTCCACACCGAGGCGGCCAAGCTCAACGGCGCCAGCGACGAGGAGATCAAGGAGGCGGTGGCGATGTCCGCCATCGTGCGCCATTGGTCGACGATGCTCAACGGCAGCCAGGTCGATCTGACGACCTTCAAGAAGCAGACCGACGACGTATTCGCGGCCGTCAAGGCGAAGTCGCAGTAAGAACCACTGCCCGGCGATGAGCGCCGGACGGCACATCGACCATCAACCGCCCGGTCGGAAGACGGGCCAATGGAGGATGAAATGCTGACCAAGACCCAAACAGTGGACGGCGCCGCGATCAAGAAGGCGATCGAAACCCGTGACGGCAAGATGCTGTCGAGCTTCTATGCCGAAGACGCGCTGGTGCGGGTGATCGACCGCAACAACCCGCCGAGCAAGCCGCGTGAAATCCGCGGGCGCGCGGCGATCACCACATTCTGGGACGACATCTGCAGCCGGGCGATGACCCACAAGGTCGACACCACCATCGCCGACGGCGACAGCCTCGCCTTCACCCAGGCCTGCGCCTATCCGGACGGCACCAAGGTGTTCTGCGCAGCGATGCTGGAGCTGAAGAACGGTCGGATCGCAAGACAGACCGTCGTGCAGGCCTGGGACGAGTAGATCAACAACCGTGGATCAACCGCGGCCTGGGCCGCAACCTGGAGGAGAAGACGATGTTCAGCGCCAGATGGCAGATCGACGCCAAGTTCGGACACAAGCAGACCGTGCTCGACCTGTTGAAGAAATGGGAACGCGAGATCGGGTCACAGGTCGGCCTCGACGAGCTGGAATTCCAGATCATGACCGGTTCGATCGGCGCGCGGGAGGCGACGGTCGAGTCCCATCACCAGGTCGAAAGCCTGGCCCAGTTGGAGGCGTTCTTCGCCAAGATCGGCAAGATCGACGCGCACGCGAAATGGGGCAAGGAGATCGAGCCCTATGTCGTGTCTGGCACCAGCCTGTGGAATATCTATCGCATCGTGGAGTAGTGGTCTGCGGTCTTACCTCTCCTCTTGTGGGAGAGGTCGGATTGCCCCGATTTGTCCTTCACAAATCGGTTGGCAACCCGGGTGAGGGGTAAGCTGGCGTCAAGCTGGAACACCCCTCATCCGTCTCGGCGCTACGCGCCGATCCACCTTCTCCCACAAGGGGACAAGGCAAAACTAGCCATGCGCAACCATCACATGCCGCACGGCGGTGTAATCCTCCAGTGCGTAGAGCGACATGTCCTTGCCGTAGCCGGACTGCTTCAACCCGCCATGCGGCATCTCGTTGGTCAGCATGAAGTGGGTGTTGATCCAGGTGCAGCCATATTGCAGGCGGGCGGCCGTCGCCATGGCGCGCGAGACATCCTTGGTCCATACGGATGACGCCAGGCCGTAGTCGCTGTCATTGGCCCAGTTCACCGCCTCGTCGACTTCCGAAAAACGAGTAACCGAGACGACCGGGCCGAACACTTCGCGGCGCACGATCTCATCTTCCTGCAGCGCGCCGGCGACGACGGTCGGCTGGTAATAGAAGCCGGAGCCCTCGCCCGGCTTGCCGCCGGTGGTGATCTCGATGTGTTTCAGTTCCGAGG
>NZ_RZPF01000193.1:0-9377 GCF_004022735.1 Mesorhizobium sp. M7A.F.Ca.AU.001.01.1.1 | reverse complement strand
ATCTTCCTGCTGTTTTTCTATTGGTTGTTGCCGGTGCGCGAAAAGCATGGCGGGTCACTGAATGAAGCCCTCGACATCAAGAATTACCTTACAGAGGCTCGAATTGTCGCCGACTCCACGGTGCTCGGGAAAACCGTCGCAGACCTCATGAAGCTCGCCGGGGGCGATGCAATCGTGACGTCGATCCTGCGCAATCGCACGATGCGGATGACGCCACTGCCCGACGTGGTCCTCAAGGTGGATGACATCCTGTTGCTCGAGGGCGACCCAGAAGCGCTGGATCGCCTTGTCTCCCAGGGCAGGCTCAGCGTGACCGGGGATAGGGGCGGTGGTGACGACACCACCAACGAAATGGTCGCTATCGAAGCCGTAATCGGTGAAAGCTCCTCTTTGATCGGCTGGACCGCCCAGCGCCTTGCCCTTTACGATCGCTTCAATGTCAACCTCCTGGCCGTCAGCCGTCGTGGGGAGCGCCTCGACCGCAGGCTGGCCGCAGTCGAGCTGAGGCTCGGGGACGTTGTCGTCTTGCGGGGCAGTGCAGCGAGAATGCCCGAGATACTTCGTGAACTCGGCTGCTTACCGCTGGCAGAAAGGGCTATCCTTCTTGGCAGCGTCCGCAAGGGTATCGTGCCGGTAGTGGTCCTTGCTCTCGCCATGGTGGCGACGGCGTTTGGGCTGCTGCCAGTCTCCGTCGCTTTTTTCGCGGCCGCGGTCGCGATTGTGCTTTTCAAGGTCATTCCGCTCCGCGATGTTTACCAATCGCTCGATGGGCCTATCCTCGTCATGCTCGCCGTTCTCATTCCAGTGAGCGATTCACTACGCAGTACAGGAGCTACGGGAGTAGTTGCCGGCGAGCTTGCCAGACTGGGGACCCTCCTTCCGGCGTCCGGCGCACTGACGCTCATCCTTGTCGCCGCCATGGCCGTTACGCCATTCCTCAACAATGCCGCCACCGTCCTTGTCATGGCGCCTATCGCCGCCGAATTTGCTAGTGATCTGGGCTACAGGCCCGAACCGTTCTTGATGGCTGTCGCCATTGGCGCCGGCTGTGATTTTCTCACCCCGATCGGACACCAGTGCAACACGCTTGTCATGGGGCCGGGTGGCTACCGCTTCAGCGACTATCCGCGTCTGGGACTGCCCCTGTCTTTCCTCGTAGTCATTGTTGCTGTGCCGATGCTTATGATCGTCTGGCCAATGAACTGACATCCGATATTCGGATGTCTTCTTGGAAATCCCACACGACACCACATTCGTGAATGAGGTCGCCGCGCAAGCCTGACGCGGGCTGGCCAACCTGCGGTCAGTGTCGCCAGCAGTTCCCCTCTCGTCCCGCCCGCGGCAACAGAAACTGTGTTCCGGCCGCTCTATCGGGGCAAAGGGAAAGCCAGCAAACGAACCTTAGGCCATGGACTATACACCGCAGCGAGATTGTCAGGGGCTTGGCGGAGTATTGACGTCGTTTCTCACCTAGGAAAAGCCGGTTCACCTTCGTGATGACGACAGGCCGATAACTCTTTCTTCGAGAATACGAGGCCCTTTCGGGCTGCGATCAGCATCACAAGTCGTGTGTTGCTCAGCGGCAGGGCCCTGGTGAACTGCAAGTCGTCGCGACGACCATTCGATCTTGGTGCTACCTGAGATACCAGCGTTGCACATCGCGCAGGAAGGACGAGGGCGGCTGTTAGCCGCCCAGTCATTTCATCTCACACGTTGCGACGACCTCTGGCGCTTTCCAGGTCATCACCTGTGTAGACTTCATCCGTTGGATCGAAGCCGGTCCAACCGCCTGCTTCGTATTCGGTTCGCCGATGGGCTATGTCGACGGAATTATATTGCTTCAGTATCTGTTCCGCGTCGGGGACAAGGTCGTCTTCGACCCTGGCTATAACCATTGTTCCCCCGCGCCGAACGCCTTCGGCATAAACATGTGCGTCGCTTTCCGGCACACCGGACTCTGTCATCGCGCCGATGATGCCGCCAGCTGCGCCACCGACCACGGCACCGCCGACAGCGCCGACCGCAGTCGCCGCCAGCCAGCCCGCGGCAACCACGGGGCCGAGACCAGGTATGGCCATCAGGCCAAGGCCGGTGAGCAGGCCGCCGGCCCCGCCGACTACGGCGCCGACACCAGCCCCTGCTGCCGCATCCTCGCCAGCCTCCGACGCTTCGCCCGTAAGCCGGCCGCCCGAATTACCCGCCACGATGCTAATATCGTCGTGCGGAACGCCCGTGGCTTCAAGCTCGCCCACAGCGTCGCTTGCTTGATCATAATTGTCGAAGAGGCCTGTTACGGTTTTCATCTGATTTGTCCTTGGTTGGTGATCAATTCTTGCCGGCAACGACGTTGCCTTGAAAGTCGAGGGCGATGGGTGCTGCTTTGCCGTCCTTGCTCGCCGTTCCACGCCAGATGCCCTTGTCATCCTTCGTCAGGGCGGAGACGTCCGAGTAGCCCGCCTTCTCGATGGCGTTCTTGGCCTGGTCCTCGGTGAAGCTGTTGGCGCCAGGCACCGGTGCCACAGAATTTGTGGCGTCCGCATCGGACGCGGCTGGCGCGGAACTGTCGGGGGCAGGAGCGGCAGCCGCGACCTTGCCAACCATCTCCTGATGCATCTTGAGTGTCGGCAACGTCTCGCTTGCAAACGACTTGAGAGCGGAATTGTCGCCTTCCTTGGCGTAGCTTTCAAACATGCTTACAGCATCGGCATGCGCCGTCTTCTGCATGTCGGCATAGGTTGCATCGACTGGCGCCGCAGCTGACTGCAACTTGTCGACGTCGTTCTTGTGGGCAGCGTCGAGGTCGGCGGGCACCTGCAATTTCTGTTCGCCGGCAATACTCTCGAGTTTGGCGTTCGCAGCACCGTGGTCGGAGATCATCTTCTGCGCGAAATCCTTAAGGGTCGGATCCTGGAGCTTGCTTTGAGCGACCTTGCTGGACTGCACTTCGAACATCCCGCCGATCGCGGCCTTCGTGACGAAGTCCTGGGCCGTCTCTGCTGACAAGGCAGGCAGTACAGCGGTCATTGCGGTCGCGATCGACAGCGATGCCATGCGTAGTTTGGTTCTCATGCTTAGGTTCCTTGTTGAGGAGGACGATGAACTCCAATCTCCCGGCGCCATCTTTGTTCCGGGCCTTGATAAATGTCGGATATTTTCGGGGCGCCATTCCCGCCGTCACGAGCTGGGCGGAGTGACACCGATCCCAGATTGTCCAGGAACCCCAGACCGATCGAAGAGTTGCCATTGCTCGCAGAGGGGACCTGATGGCGGAAAAAATCCAACGGTGAGTTTGGTATGCTTGCCGGCAAAGAGCCTGAAGCAGACGGGACGGCCGACCAGAAGATCACCACACGGCGGAAAGACGTCGGTAGCGCCACAGATTGCGCTTACCCAGGCATCCCGGCGGCGTCAGCAGGTCGACATGCGTGACCTTCGCCAAGTAAATTGCCGGCCAAGGCTCGTTTCTGAGGGTTAGCTTATGAAAGCCCGCCGCCCCATTTGCGAAGCGGCGGGCTTCATCCGCCCCAACTTGTCAATGCAACTTTGATGCCAAACCTTTTTGGCTCTTGATAGGACAGTGGCCCCTCCGACAGCGATCAAACAGACATCCAAAATGCCAGCAGCAGGGCGCATAAGGACGAGACGAGGGCAGCGGTGGCAAAAAACACGCCCTGCCAATCTGGCGGTGGCTCGGATATCAACTTGTCGGGGGGCGGCTGATTGTCATTCATGAAAGCAATTTGCGACGCCAAGTGTAGTTCCCCCTGATCCTTCAGGTTGTCGGCGGAAATGCTCGTCGCCTACCGAAGACCAAAAAAACTCAAAATCGCCAAGACGACGACCACCGCACCAACGAGCCAAATGAGATTGTTCATGATCTCTCTCCTGTTGCTTTCGAAAGTTCGCGCCTGGCAGCCCCGACTGTTCGGGACGCTTCTTCTTCGAGTTTTACAAGCTTCTCCCTGATCTCGTCCGGCTCGGCATGCTCCAATCCGACAACGTCGTTCCTGGTTTCGTTCAGTGAAACGATGATCTCGTCGAGTTTTGCGTGAATGGCGGCGGTATCGCGATAGCCTTGTAAAAGGACAACACCGGTGATCACGATGGCGGCAACCGACAGGGCATAGGTGACCGCATTTGTCAGTCCAAAAGGCACCAGGGCGGTGCACAAAACCATTGCCACGAGCATGACATAGAAGCCTGGCGGCCGAGATAGGAAGTCGGAGGCTGCGAAAAGGAACCGATTCATATGCTGGCCAAGGTCATCAAGGCGACCAGTGCGGTAATCGCCACACAAACAGGCACCGCCGCCAGCAGGCCTGCCTCTAAGATCCGACTCTCCTTGTCGCGCAACATCAGGTCACCTACTGCAGGTTAAAGATACGGGTTCGGCGTCGGAAGGGACGTTTGCCCGCCGATCCACCACATGCCAGCCAAGAACGAGTGCCATCACGAGAAAGGGAACAGCCGCGAATAACCAGCGTGCTTGGTCCACACTTTATACATCTGCATTCTTCCAAATTCGAGAGACAACAGCCGCGGAAGCCAAGCGTTCCAGCCGCTGCCGCTGACAGGACCAATGCGGTTTCCAGAACCAGACTTAGGTCCCAAGGGGACTAGACCTAAGTACCTAGGGCGGAACGTTTAGGGCGGCTCCATGTTCAACTTGCCGGGCGGCGCGGGACGATGATCGTGTTGCGCCCGTCCCTACAGGAGTGCAGATATGAACATGCTTCTAAAGAACACCGCAGCAGCGATGTTGCTATTGGCTGGGATCGGCTCAGCCGCCGCGGACGACATCATCATCCAGCCGGAACAGGACACCGTCATCCGCGAATATGTGAAGAAGCAGCCCCTGGCGTCGGTCAAGCTCCCCGGCGTGGAACTGAATGTCGGGACAGCCCTGCCGGAAACGGTTGAGATCCATGAGGTCCCCAACGTCAAATATCGCTACGTTGTGGTCGACAACCGCACGGTGCTGGTGGACCCGGGCACCCGAAAAATCATCAAGGTTTACGACTGAACGAACCATCCAACCCCGCCGCCATCGCCTGGCGGCGGGGTCGAAGCTTACAAATCTCCACAATCCGGTGACGAGCCTTGAAGTCGCGACATCGCAACCTTCCAAAGGTCCGGGCTTTATGGATGATGGTCGCGGCCAGGCAGAGTTTTCCGCTCAACAAGCCAGTCCAGGAGCTCAAGGACTTTCAGGGCAAGATCTGTGCACGAGTAATACGCTTTATGGCGCTCCTGCCTCCGGGTGACCAGACCAGATTCTCGCATCATGCCGAGATGCTGGGAGAGTGCTGAGTTGCTAAGCCCCAGTCGCGGCGCCAGATCAGAAACGGATATTTCTCCGTCAGCAAGAATCATTAGAGCGAGAAGGCGCTTTTCATTAGCCATGGCAGCGAGCAGCTCGGCGGATGGCGCATGAATGCTGGGCTTTTCGGGATTCATGATGTTGCCCTCGCTCACGCGTCTTGCGCCGGCCGAAATGTAAAGAAGCGGCCTCCCTTCACGGCAGCGGCGGGCGCCCCAGTAAGGATGTGCCGGGATCGTCGCGTGCCCCGGCGCGCCAGATCTATTAGCGTGGTGTATGTTCCATCAGAAGGGCGTCGCTGTCTCACGGCCAGCCTCGGCGGCTAAGCGCCTTAGCGCCTTAGCTCCTGGATCGGCCTTTCTTCGAAGCCTGGGGACCCTTGGCTTCGGCAGCAAGGCGTTGTTCTCGAAGTCGCGCAGTTTTCAAATAACGCGCCTCTCTCTCGGCCGCGTTAGCAACTTTTGCCTCGCGGTCTGCGCGCTCCAATCGGTCTTTGTCGACGCTTCGCTGGGACACTTTTGCCTCCTACCAGAAGACCGTTGAATTTACTGTTCGCTAAATTGTTCCCGTCAATCGGCGACTGCCTTCCTGACGCATGCCGACCCAGCCGCCGTCCGCAGCACCGATGGCCACGACGATCTCGTCGGCAGCCGGGCCGTCGGCGATCTGAAAATTGGCGGTGATGAAGTGTGAGCGGCGACCGTTCTCGCTCTTGTGCATCATCTGAAGCGACAGCAGCGCGCCAGGCGCGCTGCGTGTGTTGCAGAATTCGAGATAGGTCGTGCCGCCCACGAGGTGAAGGAAATTGCTTCTCGCCTCATTAACATGGGCTAATGCGAGAGACCCTCCGAGAGGGTATTGGAGAGCTTAGCGAAAGGGCTGAACGATGACGATAGTCGAACTGGCTTTCGATTTGCTTGCGAAGAAGCTCGCCGCCCGCACCGGCATTTCCAGCGAAGAAGCTAGTGACCTCGTCGCCACTATGGGAGCTGATTGGTCGTCACTCGTGCGAGCAGCAAGGGTAATGAAAAAATACTCCGGTGTTGCCTGACCCGCTCGGCCTGGAAGGACTTCCTCCTCGCATGAGGGCACAAACGACCAGCTTGATGGGACGAATCGTCAGGCCATAACGGAGGCCGGTGGCACGCGCATTTCCCAGAACGCACTCGATCACCTGCCAAGAAAACATGGCGGTGCGGGTCGCCCCAAACTCTCGAGACAACGCCCGACCGCTGCCGAATGTTTCGTGGCCCGGCCCGACGGAGGTTCTCACTTCAGTGGCCTAACGATGCTTCTTGCGACTTGCGTCTTGACGCAAGATGCCGCTCTCTCAGTTCCTGTTTTCAATCGGAATGACGCTCCACGCCCGCATGAGGAACTGCCGTCATCAGACCAGGTCGTTGGTTTGTCGTTGCCGCCCAAACAGGACGGTCACCCCCAAGACCGATACGAATACTACCTGGTCAAGGTAGTTGCTATGTGGGCCCGCGCCACGGCGGTCAGCGTGGGCCCGTACGCTGCGCTGACCGGCGCTCACTATCGCCTGCGAGCCACGATCGTAGATCAGCGCTTGGCGTTGTCACTCTCCGAGTCGGCCCGCGCGAGGAACTGCTCGGCTGTCGCTGGAATATGGCTTTTCAACCAGTCCGCCATCGCAACTTCCTCACGCAGATTCTCTTCGCAGAGCTGGGCGACCTCTGCTTCGCCTAGCGATTTGGCGGCGGCGATCAGGATTGTGTAGGAGGCGATTTCCATGTGCTCGAACGTGTAGCTTGCAAGCGATCCCTTCATCACTTCGTCCCCGGCGAACACCCCACTGAGCGACTGCGTCATTGCCGTCAGCTTGCCGCCGGCATCCTTCAGTGTGGAAGATCCTTGTCCGATGCGGTCAAGACAGGTTTCCAGCCGAGCAGCCTGCTGTCTGGTCTCCTGGATGTGCTGGCGAATCCGCTCGCTGAGCTCAGGATAGTTCTCTATCCGGTTCAGTTGCCCATTCAACATGGTTTCGGCCTGCTCCTCCATGGCGTGAGCATCCCTGAGCCATTGGACAAGCCATTCGCGTGATTCTGACATTTCATACCTCCTTCATGGGTCGGCCAGAACTTTCAAAGGGAGATATTGTTCCTCATCGGTTGAGCTGCGGAGTCAGCCTGTATTGCAGGCTCCTTGAGGTAGGCGCTGCAAGCGGGCGCTTGGCACCAGGAGAGAGTGGCGGGCGACGGGCATGGTCGCGGTGTCGGCGTTGGCAAAACGCATTCCTGCAGAAATGACGAAGCTGCTGCCTGCCGCGGGTTCCGTGATGGATGATCTCAATGAAGCGTTTCGCGTCGGCTCGCATTCCAATACCCGCGCCGCGATGTGTCAGGCTGTGTCTTGCCCGAGCGCCTTGGCCGTTGCCATTCGTCTTGCAAAATCAGCCCATTGCCGGTGCGCCCCAGCGAGGCCTCCAGGTTCAACAACGGAGATCATATCACGATGGAACGTCACGGCGTTTCGCAGGTTGGTATTGGGGTTTTCGCGCTAGGGAAAGAGCCATGACTTCTTCAGACAAGTCTTCAACTAACATATCACACCGCTCCGAGAAATCGAGCGGCAGGAGCCCGTCAAAGCCGGCGACACCTTCACCGGCCCCAGAGAAAATATCCGGAGCAGGCCCTGCGGTCGCCGAGCATTCGAAAGACGCCAAGGCGCCCAGAGGCGGGCGTCAACCTGGGGCCTATGTCAAGGATTAGATAGCCGAGCTGGGTTGCGTTTGTCTGGCCAATGCAGGAAGCGACGAGGAGGTTTTTATGCAGATGATGGGAGTTGTCGTCAGCCGAGACCAGGCTCCGGTCGTGGAATTTCGGGGCGAGGGAGGCGAGTGTATTACAGTTACCCTGCAGGCCGGGCATACTCTTCCCGACGATGAACTCATTGCAAAGGCCAGGGCCATGATGGTTCAGGTCGCTCAGTTCGGGACGGACCAGATCAACAATGCGGCGATGTCTGACGGGTCGTCGGCCGATGGGGTGATACAATCCGGAATGTCGGGATAGATAGCTTCGCTCGATGCAGGCCTGCTGCAAGGCCACGAGTCGGCAGCGGACGTGCAGTCATCAGCCAGAAGATGGCGAGAACGGTACGCAGGCAAGGCACGCAGATCGCACCCTCCAAAGCAGCGACACCGGTGATCATCGAAAAGCCGAGCGTGAGCGTTGGGGCTATCAAAGCTATGGAACAAAGCTTGCGCGCACTGGTTGGGGCCAAATTCAACGCTGTGGGGAGGGGATATGTCGCGTATCTTCAATCTTGGTTTGCCGGTCCTGCTTGGCGCTGCAACGTTCACGCTCAATGTTGCTTCGGACCCGCTGCCGCCGGATCTGACGTATCGTCCATTGCCAAGCTTGCCTTTTTCTGCGGTCAAGGAAACTGACGAGGCGCAAAAGCCGGCTGTGACACAACGGCAACGCGGCCTGCTCGAGAGCCGTTACGATCTGGCCGACCGGCCGATGCCCGGCGTCATGATGTCGGGCGGGCGCAAGGCTGTACAAGAAGGCTCGCGAGTGAAACTGCCGGCAGGCGAAACCTGGAGCAGCCTGGCAGCGAAAACCCCTCAGGAAATTCGTGATCGTGGTCTGTTGCCGCAAGGCTTCCTACCGTTGCCGCACGTCAAGCAGGCCGCCGGAGGTCAGGTCTTTCCTGAAAGTGAGATTAGAGAGATCGGCGCTGATGAAGGACGCGATCTGCGACGCTTCGACGTCGATTTCGATCTACCGGATCACCTTACCCCGGAGTTTCCACCTCCAATATTTCTGACCACGCACCCGGAGCTTGGAGATGTGTCGCGAGGGGATCTGCTGACGATACGCAACTTCTACGAATACATGAACGGCATCATCACGCCCGTGCAGATGGAAGGACTTCGTCTGCTGCTGACGCCATTTCCGCAGGAGGAATTCAACCAGACCGAGGACAGGAAGGTAGCGATGCAAAGCACGGGTGTCGCTTGCCTCGATTGCCATTCCAATTTCCACACCAACGGGGCGTTTCACCTCACCCCGGACGTGCGGCCGCAAGC
>NZ_RZPF01000192.1:0-9381 GCF_004022735.1 Mesorhizobium sp. M7A.F.Ca.AU.001.01.1.1 | reverse complement strand
CTTGTCGATCGCCACCTTCACAGTTCCGGCAAGCAGCGGCTTCAGGCCGGGCATGGCGGCGGCGCGGATCTTGTCGTCGAGCACCAGGGCCACCTTGCGGCTGCGCGCCGGCCCCTCATCCCTGAGCGGCTCGATCAGATCGAGTTCGGCCGGAATGCCGTTCAGCAACGCCTTGGCGGAGATCACCGCCTTCTCGGGGTCGACCGTGATCGAACCGTCGGCATCCGTCACGACCTGTCCTTCGAAGGGCTTGGCCAGGGACATGCCGGTGTAGTCGAGCGACACCAGCCAATCGAGCTTCGAGGAGTCGACGCCGGACTGCAGCGGAATATCCGCCTTGACGTGACCGGTGACGCTGCCCGACAGGTCCTCCGGCAGAATGCCGACATGGCGCATGGCGTTGATCGGCTCGTAGGATGCGAGTTCGGCAACGGCGGATGCGTCGCCGTCGACATCGATGTCGAGCGCGCCGACGACCGGCGGGCGGTTGGCCGCCTTGACCGTCAGCGTGCCGTTGCTGGCCGCCACGGTGCGGCCGCTGGGCATGTAGACGGTGCCCGAGGACAGCGAGATATCGACATCGTTGCCGTGGAAACCGACGACGCCGACCGCATCGCGTATCGGAGGGATGCGGCCGGCGGTGTCGAAGCGCGATCCCTCGATCTGGAAGCGGCCGAACACCTCATCGGCCGAAAGCGGCACGCCGTTGCCCAGCCGGCCCGGCACCACCTGGAACTGAAGGTTGGCGTCGACGACACGGCCGCCGAACAGATTTGCCAGCACCCACAGCCGGGCATTGCGCGCCGAAAACCACGGCCATAGCTGCTTGACGTGAGAGACCTGCATGTCGTGGATGTTGAACGCCAGATTGATCCCCGGCACTTTGCCGTCGACGAACGCCACGGCGGCGGTGCCAAGCATCTCGCCCGAGCCGGCGGACCGAAGCGCGATCTGCTCGGCCACCAGTTTGTGGCTCACCGTGTTGTAGACACCGGCGATCCGGGCGAGGAAGGTGAGCGCCGGCTCGGGCGACTCCGAAGGCGCAAGCGACGACCCGTCGCTGGTCAGGTCGTAGCGATAGGAGGGCTCTTCACCCACCGCTCCGCTTGCCGGCTTCGGCCCGATCGAACCGGCGAAATCGAATGTCGAGCGGCCGGTCTTCAGCAGCAATCTGTCGACCTGGACCTTGTTGCTGCCAGCAACCAGCGTCGCATTGATATCGACGTCCGCCGCCAGCAATCCTCGCGTGCCGAGATCGAGGACAGAGCCCGTCGATGACAAAGCGGCCGTCAGCCGCGATGCGTTCACGCCGAACCCTTCCGATCCCGTCAGCTTCAACGCGACGGGTCCCAACTTGCCGGCAGCGGCCGCGCCGGTGTCGGCCAGATCGACGCTCGCATCCAGCGCCGTGACCCGGTGCGCCGCGATATCACGGGTGGCGGTAGCGGCAACCGTAAGCGTCCTGCCGTCGATGTCCGCCTTCGAGGAAAACTCCATGCCGCCCGGTCCCGACTGCACGACGGTGGCGTCGGTGATCTTGACGAGCTTGATCGCTCCGGTTTCGGGCAGCACGAATTCGACATTGCGAAGATCGATGCGACGCAGCGAATCCTCCCGCACGGCATCGAGTGCGTGGTTGATGTTTCCGAACACCGCGGCGGACAGCTTCTCCGGATCGATGAGGCCGTCCGCATTGCGCAGGCCGGCGGTCCAGTCGCCGCCTGACGGCATCGCCGCCACGACGATGCGGGCATCCGAGATCCTGGCGCTGGTCAGCCGCACATCTCCCCACAGCAGCGGGAACAGACGCACGCCGAAGCGCACGCGGCCGGCATCGGCCATCGGCTTGCCGTCTGATGTCTTCAAGCTGACGTCGCTGACCTGAAGCGCGATGAAACTCGAACCGTCGAGCGTGATGCGGGCAGGCCCGACCGCGACATTGACATCGACGCCCGCCAGTTTCTCAAGCGCCGTTTCCGCCTCGGCGCGAAGCCGGTCGGCTCCGATGCCGGAGGCGCCAACCAGATAAACGAGCACGGCGGCCAGCAGCACGAAAGCGACCAGACCGGCGAACAGTCGCGACAGGATGCGAAAACCGCGTCCGATCGACGCCTGACCAAGCGGCGGCACACGGCAGGCGGACGGAAAGGTCCCCAGGTCGGTGATCTCATCACGCCTGAACCGGATCTTCTCGTGCTGCGGTCGCTCCTGATCCACGCAATTTTCCGTTGTACGAACTCGATCGTGGACGAATCCCCGTCCGACACTATATCGGTGTGGCTTCGCGCGTAACCTCAAACAAGGGCATCGGTATGGCTGACCTCGACGTAGGCGATCTTGCGCCGCAATTTGACCTGCCGCGGGACGGCGGCGGATCGGTCAGCCTTGCCGCATCGTCCGGCAAGCCCATCGTGCTCTATTTCTATCCGCAGGACGACACAACAAGCTGCACGCAGGAGGCGATCAGCTTCTCGCAGTTGAAGCCGGAGTTCGAGAAGGCCGGCGCCGTGGTGATCGGCCTGTCGCCCGACCCCGTCAAGAAGCACGACAAGTTCAAGTCGAAATACAATCTCACCATCGACCTCGCCGCCGACGAGGAGCGCACGGTGATCGAGGCCTACCATCTGTGGGTCGAGAAATCGATGTATGGCCGCAAGTATATGGGCGTCGAGCGCGCGACGTTCCTGATCGGCCGCGACGGGCGGATCGCCAGGATCTGGCGCAAGGTCCGCGTCAAGGGCCATGCCGAAGAGGTGCTCGAGGCCGTTCGAGCGCTTTGAGGTTTGCCGGCGAGGCTGGCCCAGGTTCCCTTGCAACCTTACGCACGCCTGGCGGGCAATCGCTGCGAGCAAGCTATCGCTGCAAGCCTTTGTTAACCCTAATAATGTGTAATCAAGCTGTCGTGGTGTCGTAAACGAAAGCTTGGTCCCGTGAACGCAACCGGTCAGTCCGCAGTCTTCGGCAAGCGTAAGGAGCCCCATACGGTCATCATCGCCCGGGGCAACGAGATCAGGCATTTTACGATCCGACCGTGGCTGGCGGCCTTTATCGGCTCGGCGCTGGCCGCCATTGCCGTCGGCTACCTCATGGCCACCTCCTATCTCGTGCTGCGCGACGATTTGATCGGCGCCACAACGGCGCGTCAGGCGCGCATGCAGCAAGCCTATGAAGATCGCATTTCGGCGCTTCGCGCCCAGGTCGACCGCATCACCAGCCGCCAGTTGCTCGACCAGCAGCTGATGGAAACCAAGGTCAGCGAACTGCTTGAACGCCAGAGCCAGTTGAGCCAGCGTCATGGCCGCCTTGGTCCGCTGCTCGAACGCGCCGAGAGCGAGGTCGGCGCAGCGCCGGCCGAAGATCCGGCAGCGGCTGCGAAGCCGGACAAACGCGCCGAAGTGACCGGCAGCATCAAGGAGCCCGCGCGGAATTATGCGGTCGCCAGCCTGAGCGCCGATCTCGGCGCCGGCGACACAAGGCCGTTCTCGCTGTGGTCAACCCGCTCCGATCCGCTGCCCAATGATTCAGCCGCCGATCGTGCCGACAAGCTCTTCGTCTCGATCAACCAGTCGTTGAAATCCATCGAGAGCGATCAACTGACCCGCATCAGCACGCTTGCCGACAATGCCTATAAGAGCGCCGATGCCATCACCCAGGCGCTCGAGGCGGCCGGACTGCCCGTCGACAGCGACTTCGGCAAGGGCGACAGCGACGTCGGCGGACCGCTGATCCCGCTCGACAGTTCGATGATGTTCGACAGCAAGGTCAAGGAATTGGACGAAGCGCTTGACGCGCTCGACCATCTCAAGAAAGAAGCGCGCCAGCTGCCGCTGACCAACCCCGCGCCGGGCCACTCCGTCACCAGCCCGTTCGGCGTGCGCACCGACCCGATCCTCGGCACCGCGGCACTGCATTCCGGCATGGATTTCAGGGCGCCGATCGGCATGGCCGCAAAGGTCACGGCGCCCGGCACCGTCACCAAGGCCGGCTGGAACGGCGGCTATGGCCGCATGGTTGAAGTCGACCATGGCAATGGTTTTGCGACACGTTACGGGCATCTCAGCGAGATCGACGTGACCGTCGGCGAGAAACTGGACGCCGGCGCCGTCATCGGCAAGACCGGCAGCAGCGGCCGCTCGACCGGCCCGCATCTGCACTACGAAGTCCGCCACAATGGCGAAGCGATCGATCCCTTGCGCTTCCTCACGGTCGGCAAGAAGGTCGCCCAGTATCTGTAAGCGATCCCAGGCTCCTGCCCCATGCGCCGATGACCATCATGATGGCTGACTAAGGCGCTCCCGTAGACAGAAACGCCGTCGCTGCCGCAACCAGGGTGGTCGCGCCGACCTTCAACGCGGCCTCGTCGACACGAAACCGGGCGTGATGGAGCGGAAAGACCGATCCGATCTCCTCGTTCCGGATTCCCAGCCGAAAATAGACCGAAGGACGTTTCTCGCTGTAGTAGCCAAAGTCGTCCGCGATCGTCCATCCGGGCGTGTTGAGGACGTTGTCGGCACCGATGCAGGCCTTGGCGCTGGCGGCAATCAGCTCTGTCATCTCGACATCGTTGACGACGCCGGGTTCGCCCTTGTGGATGTCGACCTCGACACGCGCGCCGTGGCTCGTCGCCATACCCTCGGCTATCGTACGAACGCGGTGCCAGGCCCGCTCGCGGGTTGCATCGCTGCCGCTGCGGATGGTGCCTTTCAACGTGACCCTGCCGGCTGTGACATTGTAGGCGTTGCCGCCATTGATGGCAGTCACGGAAATCACCAGCGGATCGTACGGATCGGTCTCGCGCGAAACGATCTTCTGCAATTCGCTCACCAGGGAGCAAGCCACGGCCAACGCATCGACGCCTTCATGCGGTTTTGCCGCGTGTGCCGCCGAGCCGATGACGGCCACATCGAACGTGTCACAGGCCAGAGTGTAGGGACCGGAGCCGACGGCGATCTTGCCGGTCGGTGTGTACGGATCGACGTGGACGCAGATGGCGGCGTCGATGTCGTCGAGAAGCCCCTCTTCCACCACCCGCTTGCCGCCCGACGGTTCGTCCTCCTCCGCCGGCTGGAAGATCAGGCGAACGGTACCGCCAAAACTGTCCCGCGACTGGTGAAGATGCGCGGCCACCGCGAAAGCCATCGATGCATGGGCGTCGTGACCGCAGGCATGCATCACACCTGGATTCGTCGATGCATAATCGACGCCGGACTCCTCCTCGATCGGCAAGGCATCGATGTCGGCGCGAATGGCGATCTTTCGATTTGACGGCCTGCCGGCGCCGACAATATCGACGGCAAGGCCAAAGCCGGCGACGTCGCGAATGTCGACGATTCCCTGATCCACCAGCATCTGCCTGAGGTAACGCTGCGTGCCGGCCTCCTGGTTCGAAAGCTCGGGATTGCGGTGCAGATGGCGACGGACCTCGATCATCCGGTCGAGAATTCCGGCGTCGATATCGGTCGTCACGGTTTTCGCAACACCCCCCGCCGTGGCCGAACCCTCAGGATTTGACATGGATCTCTCGCGGGAACTTCGTCAGGGTCTCGTGGCCGGTTTCGGTGACCAGGATGGTCTCGCTGACCTCGATGCCCCAGCCGTCCATCCACATGCCAAGGATGGAATGAACGACGTTGCCCGGTTCAAGCACCGTCTTGTCGCCCGGCCTGAGGCTGATCGTGTGTTCGCCCCAATCCGGCGGATAGGCGACGCCGATGGAGTAGCCGATGCGCGATTCCTTCTTCAGTCCGTAGCGCTGGATGACCTTGCGCCAGGCAGCTTCGACCGCTTCGGCAGTCGTTCCCGGCCTGACCGCGTTGAGCACCGCGTCCATGCCCTCGATCACCGCTTTGGCGGTATCCGAGACATTTGTCGGCGTCTTGCCAAGCTGCATGGTCCTGGCGAGGCCGGCGGCATAGCGGCGGCAAACGCCGGCAAGTTCCAGCGCAATCGTCTCGTTTTCTCCAAACCGCCTGTCGCTCCACATGATGTGCGGCGCCGAGGCATTCTCGCCACCGAGGATTGTCGGCGGAAGCGCTGTGATGTCGCCGGCAAAATCCGGGCTGCCCGCGATCTGCGCCGCCTGGATGGCGGCGATGGCGTCGCATTCGCGAACGCCCGGCGCGATCACCTCGAAGGCTCGCGTGACGGCAGCTTCGGCGAGCGTCGATGCCTTGCGCAAATAGGCGATCTCCGGCGCCGATTTGACCGCCCGGATCCAGTTCACCAGCAGGTCGGCATCGTGCCATTTTGCATTGGGAAGTCCGGCGACAAGCCGGGCGTGCGCCTTGGGGGAGAAATAATAGGCTTCGAGTTCGATGCCGATATGGCGACTCCCCCAGCTCTTGGCGACAATCCAGTTCGCAATCCAGTCCATGGGATGGCGATCGCCTCGCTGGACATGGTCTTCCGGAAAGCCGACCACGTTTTCCGGTTTCATCCAGGCTGTCAGAAGACCGCCGGCCGCATCCATGGCGCGCCCGATCCAGACCGGCTCGACCTCCTCGATTGGAACCAGCACCATTTGCGGCGTGTAGAACGACCAGCCGTCATAACCGGTGATGTAATGCTGGTTGGCAACGTCGTTGACGACAAGAAGCTCGAGACCGCGCTTGGCCATCTCGGTGCGGATCTTGCGAAGCCGCTGTCGGTACTCGTCGCGGGCAAACGGCAATTCGATCATCTTTGCTCCTGCTTTGTCATCAACGGTCGCGGGTTCGCTCACCATTGAAGAGGTTTCGCCATGGCGGCAATCGGCCAGGGCGGCGTGTGGGCAGGTCCTGAATCGGGTACGTCCATACCCGGCCTTCCCAAGATTTGTGTTTCATTATCATTTATTTTTGAATTCCATTTGACTGAATAAATAAGCGGTGCCAAGCTATCCTCTCCTAAGGGGCGCAAGGCATGGCACTGCGGGGGACCAATCAGGAGTTCGGGCGGCCATACAACCGGCGCATCGTGCTTGAGTCCATCCGCCTGCACGGGCCGATCGCGCGCGGCGAGATCGCCCGGCGCGTCGGCCTCACCGTCCAGACGGTATCGACCATCGTTCGCGAACTGGAAGATCAGGACTACATCCTGTCGCTGCGCGAAGAGCCGAGGGGGCGCGGCCTGCCGCCGGCGACGCTCCGGATCAACCCCGAGGGCGGCTATGCCGTGGGTATCCACATCACTCCGCTTGGTATCAGCGCCGCCTTGATCAATCTGAGCGGCGACGTGATCGAGAGCATCTACCGCGAAGCGCCGAACGCGACGCCGGACCGCGCCTTCGAGTTGATCGGGGCGATGGTGGTGGAATTGACCCGGCTGCGGGCTGGCGGACGGGTGCTGGGGGTCGGCATGGCCCTGCCCGGCCCATTCGACGTGGAGTCCATGAGTTTCGTGGGGCCGACCACCATGACCGGCTGGAAGGATGTCGCGCTGCGCGAACGGCTGGCGGCCTCCACCGGATTGCCGGCCTTCTTTGAAACCGATATGGCCGCGGCCGCCATGGGCGAGCGCCTTTATGGCCTCGGCGCCCAGTTTTCCGAATATTACTATCTCTATTTCGGCGTCGGCCTTGGCGGCGTCATGGTTCATGACGGCAGCGCCTTGCGCGGCGCCTGGGGAAATGCCGGCGAGATCGGACACATTCCCGTCATTCCCGGCGGCGAGGCCTGCCCGTGCGGCAACAGCGGCTGCCTCGAAAGATATTTGTCGCTCGAGGCGCTCCGGCGCTGGAACGGCAGCGAGGCCGACTGGGTGGCCGAAGTCGCACCGATCTTTCACAACGCCGTCGCCGTCATCGAGAACCTGTTCGACCCGGAGACGGTCATCCTCGGCGGGCTGGCATCCACCGACCTGCTCGAAATGCTGGCTGGTTCGGCCGCAGGCCTGCACAACTCCGTCTCGGCCCGCAAGGACCGCACGACGCCCAGGGTCGTGGTCGCGCGCGGCGGACAGCATTCCGTGCTGCGCGGCGCCGCCGCCCTGGCGGTTTCCGGGGTTCTGTCACCTCGCTTCGGGCAGATGTTCGCGGCCGAACGCGAACGCGAGCGCGACCTTCTCAAAGGCAGGGAGATTGCGGCATGAGTGAACCCCTGCTGGTGCTCGACAACGTCACCAAGAACTATGGCGCGATCGAAGCGCTCAAGGGGATCAGCTTCTCGATCGACAAGGGCGAGGTCGTGGCGCTGCTGGGCGACAACGGCGCCGGCAAATCGACACTGGTGAAGATCATATCAGGCGGACTGGAGCCGACATCGGGCCGCATGCTGTTCGAGGGCAAGGAATTCCTCGCCAAATCACCGGCCGAGGCCAAGGCGGCCGGCATCGAGACCGTCTACCAGGATCTCTCGCTGTGCACCAACGTCGACGTGGTCGCCAATTTCTTCATGGGCCGCGAGATCACCCGCAAGTTTCTCGGCATTCCCGTGCTTGACGAGCGCGCCATGGAAGCCGTCGTCGGAAAGGCGCTGGCCAATGCCGGCACCCGCATTCCCTCGCTGCGCGCCAATGTCGAGCATCTTTCGGGCGGCCAGCGGCAAGCCATCGAACTCAACCGCTTCGTGCACTGGGGCGGCAAGCTGGTGCTGCTCGACGAACCATTCGCCGCCCTCGGTGTCGAACAGACGCGGCGCGGTCTCGACATGATCCGCCAGGTGGCCAACCAGGGCATCGGCGTCGTCATCATCACCCATATCATGCAGCAGGCTTTTCAGGTCGCCGACCGGAGCGTGGTGATCCGCCAGGGCGTCGTGTCCGGCGATGTCGCACGCAATAAAACAAGTCCCGACGCGGTGATCAACATGATCACCGGTGAGACGCTTGCCGGTGCCGGACCGACAGGCTGAGGGACAAAAGAGGGGTCCGGCTTAAGAGGAGCGAACGACATGAAGCGAATACTTCTTGCTGTCTTCGGTATCCTTGCACTGGCCTTTGCCACGCTCACGCCGGCATTCGCCCAGTCCAAGGGTATCGTCTACTATATGGTGCCGACCCTGCTGGACGAGTTCCAGACCGGCTCGGTGAGCGCGCTGGAACTGTTCCTGAAGCAGACCGGCTACGAGATGAAGACGCTGAACGCCGACAACAAGACCGACGCCCAGCAATCGCAGATGAACGATGTCATCGCGCTGAAGCCGGCGGCCATCATCCTGGCTGCAGTCGACTTCAATGCGCTGAAACCGTCCATCGAAGCCGCGCGCGCCGCCGGCATCCCGGTGGTCGAGTTCGACCGCCAGATCACCTCGACCCCGTCCGACTTCACCTCTGTCGCCGGAACGGTCGAGATCGGCTACGTCGCCGCGGATCAGGCCGAGAAGCTGCTGAAAGCCAAGAACGGCTCGGTGAAGGGCAAGGTTCTGCAGGTGCTCGGCGACCCCGGCGATCCCTACACGCTCGACA
>NZ_RZPF01000191.1:0-9385 GCF_004022735.1 Mesorhizobium sp. M7A.F.Ca.AU.001.01.1.1 | reverse complement strand
GAATAGGGGAATAGGGGAATAGGGGAATATGTTGCGCTCTTAGCCCGGCCGGCCAAATCTTTTTGCTTTTCCCTACTCCCTTACTGCCCTACTCCCTTATTCCCCTGCGAGCAAAGCGAGCACTTATGCCTTACGACCAGAAGAAAATCGTCGAAGCCCTGCGTGCTTTCGAACGCGGCGAGATCGTCGTCGTCATGGATGATGACGGGCGCGAGAACGAGGGCGACCTGATCGTCGCCGCTGTCCACTGCACGCCCGAAAAGATGGCGTTCATCGTTCGCCACACCTCCGGCATCGTCTGTACGCCGATGCCGCGCGAAGAAGCCAAGCGGCTGAACCTTGCCCCCATGGTCGCCGACAACGATTCCGCCCACACCACCGCTTTCACCGTCAGTGTCGATTTCAAGCATGGCACCACGACCGGCATCTCGGCCGAAGATCGCACTTTGACCGTTCGCAATCTTGCCAACGGCAATGTCGGTGGCTCGGATTTCGTCCGCCCCGGCCACATCTTCCCGCTGATCGCGCGCGAAGGCGGCGTGCTGATGCGCTCAGGCCATACCGAAGCAGCGGTCGATCTGTGCAAGCTCGCCGGCCTGCCGCCGGTTGGCGTCATTTCCGAGCTGGTCAATGATGACGGCACCGTCAAGCGCGGTCCGCAGGTGCAGGCTTTCGCCGAGGAGCATGGCCTCAAGCAGGTTTCGGTCGCCGACCTCATCGCCTACCGGCAGCGCAAGGAAACGCTGGTCGAACGCGTCGCCTGCTCGGAAATCGACACGCTCGGCGGCAAGGCACAGGTCTTCACCTACACGCTGCCGTGGGACTCCATGCATCACGTCGCCATCGTCTTCGGCGACATTCGTGACGGCGAGGACGTGCCGGTGCGTCTGCATTCGGAGGATGTGGTGACCGATGTCTTCGGCACCAGCCACCGGCTCGACGCCATCATGAAGACAATGGGCGAGCGCAGGCGCGGTGTCATCGTCTATCTCAGAGAAGGCTCCGTCGGCGTTGCGCATCAGGAGCGCAAGCGGCCGGCAAGCGGCGACCGCGAGGATCACGAAGAGGCGCGCCGCCGTGAAAACGAGTGGCGCGAGATCGGGCTAGGCGCCCAGATACTCAAGGATCTCGGCATCTCCTCGATCAACCTGATCGCCTCGCGCGAACGCCACTATGTCGGCCTTGAAGGTTTTGGCATCCACATCGCCAAGACCGAGATCCTCTGAGCCTCCCGTCGATCCGGTTGCCGGAGAAGACGGATGAATGCGTCCCTGCCTTCCAGCCAGCGCAGCGAGCGGCTTTTGCTGCGCCGCCCAGAAGAGGCTGATCTGGATTTCCTGATCGATCTCTTTTCGCGCCGGGAACTTGTTGCGCATCGTCCGGGCCCTGTCCCGGATACAGCCCAGCAGAGCGCCGCGCGGCTGACGCGCGACATCGGTCATTGGCACAAGCACGGCTTTGGCCGCTGGGCGGTCGAGGCGGATGAAAAGCTGGTCGGCTTCGGCGGCGTCACGGTATCGGCGGATTTCGACGGTCTGAACCTGTCCTATCATCTTCATCCGGCGAGCTGGGGACATGGCTATGCCACGGAATTGGTGACGGAAGCACTGCGCACCGCGTTCGGCCCCTTGCGTGCCGATCGGGTTGTCGGCCTCGTCCGCCCCGCCAATCCGGCTTCGCGACGGGTGCTGGAGAAATGTGGCTTCGTCTTCGAAAAAGAGGTGATTCTGCACGGGGCGCCAACGATAGTTTTGGCATTGGCGCACCCAAGAAGAGTCAATATTTCAGGCCCGGCTGCCTAGAGCGGCGCGCCCGGCCTAAGGCCCGGGCGCGCCGGAACTATTCCGCAGCAATCGCGGCTGCTTCGCATCCGTCCGTCTCGCACTCAGCCGTGGCAAGGCTGCGCTGGCCAAGCAGCACCGTGGCCAGCGCGATCGTGCCTGAAGCCACAGAGACCCAGAACCCGTTCTGGGCACCGAACGCATCGACCACCGCGCCGGCCGCGAACGAGCCGAGCGCCATGCCGATGCCGATGCCGGTCATGACCCAGGTAATGCCTTCGGTCAGCATCGCCTCCGGCACATGCCGCTCGATCAGGCCGAAGGCGGTGATGAAGGTCGGCGAGATCGCCACGCCGCTGATGAACACGGTCAGCGCCAGCAGTGGCACGGTGTCGGCGGTGAGCGGCAACAGCGTGCCGAGCGCGACGAGGGCGACTGCGATGGCCAACTGGCGTTGCAGCGGCGCCTTCAGGCTGAGCGCGCCGACGATGATGCCGAGCACGAACGATCCCAGCGCATAAACGCCGATGACAAGGCTGGCGGCGCCGGGCTGGCCAAGCTCCTTGGTGATCGCCACGGTGCTGACTTCCGTCGTCGCGAAGGTCGCGCCGATGAAGATCAGGGCGAAGGTGATGATCTGAACCGGCCGCAGGCGGATCGCCGAGCCGCTTGAGCCATGGTCCACCGGCCGCACTTGCGGCTCCGTCGAGCGTTGCAGGATGAAGGCCGCTGATCCGAATGCGAGAAATAATGTGCTCACCAGAACGCCGGCTTCCGGGAACAGGGCAGCACTGAGACCGACCGATAGCGATGCCCCGGCGATATAGACCAGTTCATCGGCCGCGGACTCGAAGGCGAATGCGGTGTTCATCTGCGGCCGTCCGCGGAAAATCTCTGTCCAGCGCGCCCGCACCATCGCCGGCATGCTTGGCATGGCCGCGGCCAGTAAGGCCGACACGAACAGCGTCCACACCGGCCAGTCCTGGTTGGCCGCCGCTATCAGGACGGCGAAAGCCAGCACCGCGATGATGGTGGTGGGCACGACGATCCGTGTCTGGCCCAGGCGGTCCACCAGTCTGGATATCTGCGGCGCAACGAAAGCGTTGGCCAGCGCGTATGTTGCCGAGACGGCTCCGGCCAGCCAGTATTCGCCACGCGTCTGCGACAGCATCGCCACGATGCCGATGGGCGCCATGGCGATCGGCAGGCGCGCCATGAATCCGGCGGCCGCAAAGCCCTTGGTTCCGGGGGCACGAAAGATTTCCGCATAGGGATTTTGCATGGGTGGTTCCTCGACAAAGGACGATTCGGCAATTACATACGAAGCGTATGATTGTTAAATAGAGCATACGCCGCGTATGTCAATTGGCATACGTTACGTATGTGAATAGGGCCAGAAGCCATGCACAGACCCCGCAAGGAGATGATCGCCGAGACGCGCGCAAAGCTGATCGCGGCGGCCCGCCATGCCTTCGGCACAACAGGCTATGCGGAAGCCTCGATGGATGATTTCACCGCTTCGGCCGGGCTGACGCGCGGCGCGCTCTATCATCATTTCGGCGACAAGAAGGGGCTGCTGCAGGCGGTCATAGCCCAGATCGACGGCGAAATGGCGGCGCGCATCAATGAGGTCGCGTCGAGAGCGCCGACCCGCTGGCAGCATTTCGTCGACGAGTGCTCGACCTATATCGAGATGGCGCTGGAGCCGGAAATCCAGCGCATCATGTTCCGGGATGGCCCGGCCGTGCTGGGGGATCCAGCGCAATGGCCGAATGCCAGTGCGTGCATCGTGTCAATGACCGACCATCTGACCGCGCTGCAGGAGGAGGGGGTCGTTGTCTCGAGCCTCGACCCCGAGACGGCCTCGCGACTGATCAACGGAGCGAGCAGCCAGGCAGCGCAACGGATCGCCAATTCGGACGACCCCGAAGCGACGTCCAAGAAGGTGGTGACGGCGTTCAAGCAACTGCTCGAAGGCCTGCTCAAGAAGCCGGATCCGCAGTCGAATTGAAGTTCCCACCGGAGCTTTTCGTGCCGGCAGCTGTTCCCGATAGGAATTTTTTCTTGACACCTGCCCTCAGCTAAGGTACATATTCGTCCATGGTGCTGATTTGCGCCGGTGACCCGCCGCACAGGCGGGTTTTTCGTTTGATGCTCCGTCAGACAATGCGCCGGCGAAAGGCTGCGAAAGAAAACCGTTGCCCAGAATTCGTCGCCCTGTGGTGCCAGGGCCGGCAATTGACAATCGCCGGGTTGAGTTCATCCTCTTCCACCATCTCTGAGGCGGAGGGGCACATGTGGGATTTCGAGATCGGCCGGTCGGTGTCCATCATGATGCGGACCTGGCCGTTCATCGTCTTTCGTATGATCGTCTATTTCGGCATCACGCTGGCCTACATCATGGCGACCGGCACCGGTGCCTCGGTCGGCTATGGCGTCGGCCATATCTCCACCGATCCCGACGGGCCCATGTCCTTTGCCCTGTGGGGCGGCGTGGTCGGGTTTGGCATCGTCTCGATCGCGGTCTACTGGATCCGCGAATACATCCTCTATATCGTCAAGGCCGGCCACATCGCCGTCATGGTTCATCTGATCGACGGCCGCGACATTCCCGGCGGTCAGGACCAGATCGCCTACGCCAGGGATGTCGTCACCCAGCGTTTTGCCGAGGCCAATATCCTTTTCGTCGTCGACCAGCTCGTCAAGGGTGCCATCCGCGCCATCACCGGCCTGCTCGGCGGTATCGCCGCCTTCCTGCCGATACCGGGCCTGAGCGGCCTGGTCTCCTTCATCAACACGGTGATCCGCCTGTCGCTGACCTATGTCGACGAGATCATCCTCGGTTACAACATCCGCATCAATTCAGCCTCACCCTTCGAGACGGCGCGCCAAGGCGTCGTGCTCTATGCCCAGAACGGCAAGGTCATGGTCAAGAACGCCGTCTGGCTGGCGGTCATCATGTGGGGCGTGTCGTTCGTCATCTTTCTGATGATGCTGGCGCCTGCCGGCGCCATTCTGTTCCTGATGCCCGGCCAGCTCGCCGGCTGGGCCTTCGTGCTCGCCATCGTCTTCGCCTGGGCATTCAAGGCGGCCTTCATCGAGCCTTTCGCCATCGCTTGCCTGATGCAGGTCTATTTCAAGACCATCGCGGGCCAGGTGCCGGATCCGGCCTGGGACGCCCGGTTGGCCGAGGCGTCGTCGAAGTTCAGGGAGCTCAAGGACAAGGCGCTCGCCTCCTTCGGCGGTTCGCGCTGGGGTACGGCCGGCGCCACACCCTGATCGGCCGGGCAGGTGGTGTCTGGTGAGGCAGAAACGGTGTTGAGGCGCGCCACGGTGGACTTGAGCTGTGTCTCGCCTTGCCCGGAAAACGTCTCGCTCATGATCAGTTCCGGCAGCGGCAGCCGCCGTCCCCAACCATGCGTTTCAAGGTCCGGTTTGGAAGCGAACTCGGAAACACGGCCGACGCAGAGATAGGCGATTGGCGTTACGTGATCCGGAATGGCCAACAGCCGCTTCAGCGCCTCAGCCTCGATGATGCTCACCCAGCCGACGCCAACGCCCTCGGCACGCGCGGCCAGCCAGAAATTCTGCACCGCGCAGACGGTGCTGTAGAGATCCATCTCCGGATTGTGCCAGCGTCCCAGCGGCGAACCCTTCGAGCGCTGCCGGTCGCAAGTGATGCAGATGTTGAGCGCGCTCTCGCAGATGCCTTCCAGCTTGAGCTTGCGGTACAGCGCCTGTTTTTCCGCCTCGATCGCCGGCAGTTCCTGCTCGCGCGCGGCCAGGAACAGGTCGCGCACCTCCGCTCGTCGTCCGGCATCGCGAATGACAATGAAATTCCATGGCTGCATGAAGCCGACCGATGGCGCGTGATGGGCGGCAAGCAGCAGCCGCGCCAGCACGTCGTCATCGATCGCGGTGGGCAGGAAATGGCTGCGCACGTCGCGCCGCGTGAACATGGCGCGATAGACCGCATCGCGCGCATTCTGGTCGAATCCATCGTCAATGGCAGCGGTCATATGTTCCGGCATCGCTTGTCCCCTTGCGATTGCAGATTCAAAACGGTCAGAGCGTACTTTGTGCGTCCAAATGGACGCACGTCGCTCTGATGCCACCCGCCCGACCATGCGGATGACGATGCCTGCCAGGCCGGTCTTCTGGCTTGGGATCAACCCGCGTCCGGTGCCTTCCCGTCATCGACAGTGGCATTTACCGGCGCGGTCCCCCTCACAGCGTTGGGCACGCCACGGAATTCAACCGTGTTCCCGATTCTCCCGCTTGCGGCGGGCACCAGGCAGTGCCAAGGACTTTACGCCGAAGCGCCGGCGAGGCCAATGCCTGCGGCGACACGAATGGACGCAGGCGCGATTTTCCCCAGTCATCGGCCGCCCGTGCATGGCCTTTGTCGATCCGGGTCACTAGATTAGGACGATGACCACCCGTCTCTACACGCATCCGATCTTCCTCGAGCATCTCACGCCGCCCGGACATCCCGAGCGGCCCGACCGCCTGCGTGCCATCGAGCGCGTGCTCGACGAGGAAGCCTTTGCCGGGCTCGATCGTATCCAGGCGCCGGAAGGCGACGAGGCCACCATCCTCTACGCGCATCCCGCCGATTTCGTCGCCCGCGTGCGCGCCGCCATTCCCGACGAGGGGATTGCCCGCATCGATGCCGACACCACTGCCAGTCCGAAGAGCTGGCAAGCGGCGATCACCGCGATCGGCGCCGCCAACGCCGCCGTCGATGATGTCTTTTCGGGCCGCGCCGACAACGTCTTCGTCGCCGCCCGGCCGCCCGGCCATCATGCCGAAAAGACCACGGCCATGGGCTTCTGCCTGTTCAACACGGCGGCGATCGCGGCGCGTTATGCGCAGAAGAAACACGGTGTCGAGCGCGTTGCCATCGTCGACTGGGACGTGCATCACGGCAATGGCACGCAGGATATTTTCTGGGACGATCCCTCGGTGCTCTATTGCTCGACACACCAGATGCCGCTTTATCCCGGCACCGGAGCGAAGACCGAAACGGGCGCCGGCAACATCGTCAACGCACCGCTGGCGCCGCAGACCGGCAGCGAAGTGTTTCGCGATGCCTTCCTGTCGCGCGTCCTGCCCGCGCTCGACAATTTCGCGCCCGACCTGATCATCATTTCGGCCGGGTTCGACGCGCACCACCGCGATCCGCTGGCCGAGATCAATCTGACCGAGGATGATTTCGATTGGGCGACCGGCCAGCTGATGCAGCGCGCGGCACGCCACAGCGGCAACCGGCTCGTCAGCCTGCTCGAGGGCGGCTACGATCTGCAGGGATTGGCATTTTCGGTCGCCGCCCATGTCGGGCGACTGATGAAAGGATGAACGATGGCTGGTGAGACCAACGAAGACGTCAAGGCGATGAGCTTCGAGCAGGCACTCGATGCGCTGGAGAAGATCGTCGATGATCTGGAGCGTGGCGACGTGCCGCTCGACCAGTCGATCAGGATCTATGAACGTGGCGAGGCGCTGAAGGCGCATTGCGACCGGCTGCTGAAGGCCGCCGAGGACAAGGTCGAGAAGATCAGGCTGTCGCGCGACGGCAAGCCGGTTGGAACGGAGCCGCTCGACGCGGATTGAGGCCGGTCCGAACGATGGCCTCGCCTCACCGGTTTTTGGACATGATCATGATCGAGGATATAACTCGTTGCGATTGAAACAGCTCAAGGACAAGAGGAGATACGGAAGCGATGTGCAGAAACATCAAGACCCTGTTCAATTTTGATCCGCCGGCAACCAATGACGAGGTGCGCGACGCGGCCCTTCAGTTCGTCCGCAAGCTGAGCGGAACGACGCGACCCTCGAAGCAGAACCAGCACGCCTTCGATCATGCCGTCGACGCCATCGCGGCCTCGGCGCGCGAACTGCTCGATTCCCTGGAAACCCATCAGCATCCGCGCAATCGCGAAGAGGTGGCGGCCAAGCTGCGGGCAAAGGCGGCCATCCGCTTTGCCTGATGCGGCCAGGCGGCCTTCGACCACCGACAAGGAGAGTCCATGAGCTTCTTCCCCGGGAAAGACCCTGAGGTGGGCGATGCGTTCGCCAGCGATCAGATCGAATTGATGGTCATTCCGAACGCCAAGGACATCGGTGGTTTTCAGGTGCGCCGTGCCCTGCCAACGGCAAAAAGGCGGTTGGTCGGTCCGTTCATCTTCTTCGACCGCATGGGTCCCGCGATCCTGCGGGCCGGCCAGGCGCTGGACGTCCGTCCGCATCCGCATATCGGACTGTCGACGGTCACCTATCTGTTCGACGGCAAGATCCGGCACCGCGACTCCCTCGGCACCGAAATGGTCATTCAGCCCGGCGACGTGAATTTGATGACCGCCGGCCGCGGCATCGTCCATTCGGAGCGTACGCCGGAGGAACTGCGTGGCGCGCCGATGTCGGTATCCGGCCTGCAGACATGGCTGGCGCTGCCGGACGACAAGGAAGAGGTGGCTCCTGTGTTCGAGAACACAGGAGCGCTCAGGCTTCCCGAGATTGATGCCGAAGGCGTCAACGGGCGCCTCATCATCGGCGATTTCCAAGGATTACGGTCCCCGGTCAGGGCCGATTCGGAGACGCTCTACGCCGACCTGCGCCTGGCGCCCGGCGCCAGCGTGAAAATCCCTGCCGATGCGGAAGAGCGCGCCATTTACACGCTGGAAGGCGAGGTCTCGATTTCGGGCGATGTGTTCCCAGCCGAACGGCTGCTGGTCTTCCGTCCCGGTGACGAGATCGTCGTGTCGTCGCAGACCGGGGCGCATTTCATGCTGTTCGGCGGCGCCTCTCTTGGTTCGAAGCGTTACATCTGGTGGAATTTCGTCTCGTCGTCGAAAGAGCGTATCGAACAGGCGAAAGAGGAATGGAAGACAGGCCGCTTCGACATCGTTCCAGGAGACGAGGAAGAGTTCATTCCGCTGCCGGAAAGCTGATGCCTGTCGCCCAAAGTGGCCCGGTTTTGGGGAAACGACCTGCATAGAAGCAAAAGACCACAGTCTGATCCGCGTCACTGACACGCATTTACTTTCGCCGGCCGGCGGCCTATTTCGCCCATCAACCGAAAGCCTGAGCACCGTGAACGCAACGCCGCATACGCCGCTTCTCGACAAGGCCCGCATCCCGGCCGACCTGCGCATGCTTGCCGAGAGTGAGCTGCCGCAACTGGCGTCCGAGCTTCGCGCCGAGCTGGTCGACGCGGTATCCCGCACGGGTGGTCATCTGGGCGCCGGCCTTGGCGTGGTCGAGCTGACAGTGGCGCTGCACTATGTCTTCAACACCCCCGATGATCGGCTGATCTGGGATGTCGGCCACCAGGCCTATCCGCACAAGATCCTGACCGGCCGCCGCGACCGTATCCGCACGCTGCGCCAGGAAGGCGGCCTGTCCGGCTTCACCCGCCGCGCCGAGAGCGAGTACGATCCCTTCGGCGCTGCCCACTCCTCGACATCGATATCGGCCGGCCTCGGCATGGCCGCGGCCCGCGATCTCTCCGGCGGCCGCAACAATGTCATCGCCGTCATCGGCGACGGCGCCATGTCTGCCGGCATGGCCTACGAGGCGATGAACAATGCCGGCGCGCTCGATGG
>NZ_RZPF01000190.1:0-9396 GCF_004022735.1 Mesorhizobium sp. M7A.F.Ca.AU.001.01.1.1 | reverse complement strand
TCCATGACCGGTTTATCGAAGGTCTGGTGAAAGCGGCCGCGAAGGTGAAAATGGGCGACCCTTTCGATCCCGCGACGACGATGGGGCCGATCAACAATGCGGTCGCCGTCGACAAGGTGCTCAGCCACATTGCGGACGCCCGCGCTCGTGGCGCCGAGATCGTCACCGGCGGCAATGTGGCGTCGGGTTTTGCCACCAATCTCTATTTCGAGCCGTCGATCGTCACAGGACTGACCCGGGAAAGCCTGCTCAACGTCGAGGAATCCTTCGGGCCGATTGCACCCGTGCTGACCTTCGAGACCGACGAGGAGGCGATGGAACTTGCGGCGTCCAGCCCCTACGGCCTGTCGGCCGCGGTCTTCACCAGCACCATCAAGAACGCCTTTGCCTTTGCTGAAAGCCTGAGGGTCGGTATCGTCAACGTCAACGAGATGAGCTGCTATTGGGAGCCGCATATTCCTGCCGGCGGCGCCGCCGGGACGCAGAGCGGCCTCGGCCGCACCGGGGGTCGGCACACGCTGATGGAAATGTGCGACCTGAAGACGATTACCGTGGACGTCACTCGCTGACATTCAAGGCCCGCGCCTTTTGCGCGGGCCTCCCGTGCGACCGTATGCCGTTCGGCAGCGAGCTGTCAGATGGACCGGCGCAGGCTGTCGGCCATTTTCTCGCCAATCATGATCGAGGTCAGATTGGTGTTTGCCTGGCAATCGAGCGGCATGATCGACGCATCGATAACCCGCAGCCCTTCAAAACCGTAGACCCGGCATTCCGGATCGACCACGGCCTCACCGGGCCTACCCATGCAACAGCCGCCGATCCCATGCTGCGCATCGGAAGACTGCGCCAGCAGGAAATTGTCGACCTCCTCGTCGCTTGCCATTTCGAGCCATGACAAAGGCAGATCGGAATCCCCCAGCAGGACGCGCTCGGCGATCGCCTGGATCGGCGCTTGCCGGGCAATCTCGCCAAGGTGGCGATAGGCGATACGCATGCGCTGAAGATCCATCGGATCGTCCAGCATGTTCTCTTCCACGATCGGCTGGTCGAAGGGATTGGCGGAACGCAACTGCACGGTGCCCCGGCTCTTGGCTTCCATCAGGATCAGATTGACCATGGCCTCGCCGAACTGGGCGCTGTCGGATTCCACGCCGATACCGCCATGGTTCATGGCGACGTAAAGAATGTCGTCGCGCTCGGCACCCGGCACGCCGGAACTCGTCCGCACACAGCAGTTGGTATGCCGCGCGTCGACATCGGTCGCCTTGAATTCCGGCTTCAGCTTCAGTTCGATGCGGCAATAAGGATGGTCGAAGAAACCTTCGCCGACCGGCAGGTCGGCAAGCACCTCGATGTCCTTTCGATTCAAGAGAGCCGCCGGACCGATGCCCGAGCGCTGCAGGATGACTGGAGAGTGGATGGCGCCGGCCGAGACGATGACCAGCGGCGCCTCGAATTTGCGAACCTGACCGGCCACGATGGCCAAAACGCCGATCGCTTTCTTGCCATCGAAAAGCACCTTGTCCACCGTCGCCTGCCCGATGATGGTGAGGTTCGGCCGGTCGCGGGCAGCTTCCAGATAGCCGTCATTGACCGACACGCGCTTGCCGGCTCGACTGTTGATGGGATAGGTGCAAGCCCCTTCGGCATCCGGAGCATTGAGATCGTCATGCCAGGGATGGCCGAGGGCCATCGCGCTTTGGCGCATGGCCTTGTCGACGCTTCCCCAGCTTTCGACAGGCGCGCGGTAGATCGGAATCGGGCCATCGCTGCCGTGAAAATTAGCCGCGATCGGGTCATCCTCCAGCCGGCGGAAGAAGGGCAGCACGTCGGCTCCCGACCAGCCCTTGCATCCGATTTCCTCCCAGCGGTCGAAGGCATGGAGCACGCCGCGAATGGCAATCTGCCCATTGACGGCCGTCGAACCGCCAAGCCCCTTGCCGCGCCAGTAGACCCGATGCTCCTGCCGCTTGGTGCGGCGAGCCATCAGGTCGGGGTACATATATTGTTGCTGAAAATGATCGGGAAGCAGCAGGTTGAAGGGATTTGGACTCGCCATCTCGGCAGGTTGCTCGCCGCTCCGGTAGTCCGGCCCCGCTTCCAGCAAAAGCACGTTCGTGGCCGCATCTTCGGTGAGCCGGGCGGCAAGGACAGCCCCGGCTGCGCCGGCTCCGACAACGATGACATCAAAGGGCATGCCGCACTCCCTACATCCGACCAATGCACGGCTCACTCGACCGCGACATCATCTTTGATTTCATTGTGCACGATCATCTGCTGGCATTCAGGCTCGGCGACGGACGCCGGAACCGACCACCTTAGCCGCCGTTGCACGACAGCAAGATCATCATGATTTGTTTTATATGTAAATATGATTTCGTATATGAACCCATCGGAAGTATCTCTTTTCACCATCTACTCCATACAGCGCGACGAACCCCGGTGCTTTCCGTCCCCCCTGCCGGCGGCTCTCACACCGTCATCGTCCATCGCCTTTTGATGTCGATCGGCCCTCGATAAAAGCGGTGTTCGACGCGCTGCCCTTCCACGTCGCCCCCAGGGAACAACTGCTTCCATGGAAAGTTAGTCCATGGCTACACCGCCGGTGAGCTTTCACGACAATCCAAGGGAGACAAATCATGGCGACTGCAAAAAGAGCGACGACCAAGGGACTGGAGGCTTTGTTCCTCGATGGGCTGAAGGACATCTACTACGCTGAAAAGAAGATACTCAAGGCCTTGCCGAAGATGGCAAAGGGCGCCGAATCCGAGGAGGTGGCTGCGGCCTTCGAAAAACATCGCATGGAAACCGAAGGCCAGGTTGATCGGCTCGAGCAAGTGTTCGAACTTATGGACAAACCGGCGCGCGGCAAAACCTGTCCGGCGATCGACGGCATTCTTGAGGAAGGGTCGGAAATTCTCGACGAATACAAGGGCGACCCAGCCCTGGATGCTGGGCTGGTCGGCGCGGCACAGGCCGTCGAACATTATGAAATCGCGCGCTACGGCACGTTGGTCGCGTGGGCTGAACAGCTTGGCAAGAGCGACGTGGTCAAGCTCCTCAACGAGACATTGAAAGAGGAGGTCGCGACGGACGAAGCGCTTTCCGGGCTGGGCGAAGGCGGTGTCAATGAGCGCGCCCTGGAGCAAGCTGCCTGACTGGGCGTCCTGACTGAAGTCGCCCCGGCAAAGTCGCCGGGGCGACTTTCGCGACCCTAACCGCAGCGTCGTCGATAGCACCTCTTTCAGATGCAATCAGACCCACCCCGATACTTCGGGGTGGGTCTGCTGAAATCACCCGCGATCAGCGGTTTTTGTGACTTTGTTCGCCAGCTTTCACGTGCTGTTCGTGGGTTCCACCACGCATGCCGGATCCATCGCCCTGCTGCCGTTGACCACCACCAGCGGCCTGCTGTTGCTGACGGTTTTTATTGTCGGCATTCTTGTGGCTCTGCTGGCCTGCCTTCACATGCTGTTCGTGGCTACCACCTTGATTGGGCATTCTTCTTCTCCTTCACAATGCACGAGGCGACAACCGCCTCGATTGCCTAAGAAGAGTCAGGCGCGAACGTTCCCTTACGTAACATTTTGTGAAGACCCTCAGACAAGCCGGGCGTTCGAAGGAGCTTGAGATGGATGCCGACCCGGAGAGCGTTGCGCCAACCTCGGGAGTAAGGTGCGTTGCACTGTCCCGCTGAATTGAAATGGGTGGTCTCGAAAGCTTGCTGGATAGCGAGATGCGCACCTTGCCACGCCGTTTATGCATTTGCGCGGAACGGTGGTGCTGTTCGCGTAGGCCGCATTGGGAGTCATCAGAGGTGCCATGAGAACGGCGATTGTCGAGATGGCGGTGAATGTTTTCGTCAAGCTGCGTAGCATGATCGAATTCCATCCTTGGATTCAGTTGAGGTTCAGGTTCGACCGCTCAGCCTTTTGCGGATGTCAGTCTGGCGTTGCGGCTGTGATGTTGGGCAACTCAGCGTAATTCAGCGTGAAATAACGATCATCGTTCCCCGGTGTCTTCGCATGATCGTCGAGAGATGATTTCCGGTCTTCGCGGCCCGTGCATCCGGATGGCTGTCAATGGAGGCTCGGCAGGCGATCCGCTTAGACAATGTCGTCGGCCAGGGCTGCAAGGCCCCGCCGACACAGAAGCTCGCCGCGGGATAAGGCTGGCCGAGGCAATTGAGAGAAGTAGATCAACCGTCACCTTGCAGGAACCGCCAATGCGATCTGCCTGTTAGCCTGGACGGACCCATTCCAGCGCAATTCACGTTGAGATCACGCGGAGCACTGCAAAGCATGCGTCATAAGGGAGGAACCCGACATGACGCTCAACATCAATAAGCCGCTGCGTGTAGCCCCAGTCGAAATTTCAGCTCGCGAAACAGCCTCATCCTTCACGGTTCGGTCTCCGCGCCTCCTTGCTTGGCGCAGCGCGTTAACGGCACGGATGTCTGGCCCTGGGGGAGCCTACAATGTCGGCAACCTCATTGGTCTTTGTCAGGGGATTACGGCGCAGATTCTCGTATCCGGCGATCTGAACCAACTCCTCTGGACAGGCGCGCCGGCCGCCATCAGCCATTATTTGACGGGCAATTTCGCTGCGATCGCAATGACCTCGGCGACGGCGATCTTCTTCGCCAGCGGCGAGATCTACCATCGCGCCTGGAACGGACGTCTCAAGCCTAGGGAAAATCTCAACCGCCTGGGTGATTTCCTGTCCGGCGTTGGTGCCGGTTGCCTTGGCCTGGCCCTGTTTGAACTTGGCCATCCGTTGCTGGCGTTGACATCGGGCCTGCTTCATTCCGTTGGAAAATTCGGCAGTGCTTGCCACCGACCCGGTGTCCGGATCCTCAACTTGTCGGAATACGGCCCCGACCCGTTTCGCGTCATGGTCCTTCTCAGCCGGCTGCCGGCCCTCATCGCCGCCGGGACAGAACTCTGTGCATCGCTGTTCAAATTCGAAGTCGAACAGCCACAGCATTGGTCTACGCCCGCCAGCCTTCTCGTTTGTTACCTGCTCTGGTCCTGGGCTGACCTGCTTCTGTTCCGATCGAGCCAACCTCGCGCAGCCCGCGATCATTCCGCCGGCTGATCAAGCTTCGCTATTCCAACCTCATTTGGAGAGACACCATGTTTGGATCATCATCCGACAATTCCGCAGAACAGATCGGCCGCTCCTATCCCTTGCAGCGACGCATCGGCACGATCTGCGTTTTCGGCGGCGCCATGCTTGGCAACGATCCCGACCACGCCCGTTGCGCCACCATCCTTGGCGAGACGATAGCCGCAGCAGGTATTCGCCTGGTCTATGGCGGTGGCTGTGATGGCCTGATGGGCCAGGTGGCTATTGCCGCAGCAGAAGGGGGTGGAACCGTGATCGCGATCACCCCGCAGTTCCTGATCGAGCGGATGAGAATGCTATTATCGGGATGCCAGACGATTTCAGTTCCCGACATGAGTATCCGCAAACAGCTCATGTTTGACTACGCGGATGCATTTGTAGCCTTGCCTGGCGGCATCGGAACCGTTGAGGAACTGACCGAGGTCATGACGCTTCGCAAGCTGGAAAGGCACTGCAAGCCGCTGGTCCTGGCGAATTTCAAAGGCTTCTGGTCACCACTTCTCGGCGTCTTCGAGAGCATGTCCGAGGCTGGCTTCATGAACTCGTCAACTCGATGCACGCAAATGGTTTCGGCAACCCCGGAGGCCATCCTTCCGCTTCTTCAGCGCAGCGTCAGTTTCGAGCAGAACGAACCGCCAACGCCCGTCCTGCTGCCCACCATCCCCGTCTTGCGCAGATCACATATATCGAGTGCTGGCCCCGGATAGATCGCGAACCAAAAGACGCGTTCTTCCGCGCAACACCAGCCACCTCGACGATGACGGGGTCCGTCGGCCCCGATCATCGCTTTCAAACCCGATCACAAACCGTTGGAGCCATTGCCCGCTGTGGTGATGCGATCAATCATGTCCAGATTCAAGGCAAATTCCTTGCTAATGCTTGCTGCGCTCATTTGGGGAGTGGGCAATGTGTCCCACAAGACCATACTGGCCCACCTCGATCCCATGGCGGTTGTTTTCCTGACCAGCGTGATCGCCGGACTGGTGACGTTGCCATTCGCGGTGCGGGAGCGCGACCCCGAAACCAACACCGGCTGGTTTCCAAGTGTGGCGAGAGTGGTTCTGCTTTTTGCTCTCGGCTGTGTGGTCCAGCAATTGTCCTATGTCAGCACGACGGTGACGAACTCGAGCCTCCTTATCAGCGCTTCCACTGTTATCACGCCGATCGCCGCATGGCTGATCATGAGGGAGCGTCCAAGTGCACTGATCCTATTCGTCGCAATTCTGACGGTCGTGGGATCGGCTCTCCTGGCGGGCGGCTTCAATGGTTCGGCAACCGCCGGCGACGCTTTCGCCGTCCTGACTGCAATCTGTTTTGCAGTATGGACGGTCGAACTCGGGCGGCATGTGCAGGCACATGGCCATCCCTTCGCGACGGCGGCCGCACAGTTCATCGGCACGGCCGTTGCCACGCTACCTTTCGCCCTGCAGGGCACAATGACATTTCAGGCAATTATGGCAGCATGGCCAGAACTCATCACGCTTGGTGTGTTCTCGACCGCTGTCGGCTTTTGCCTGCAGACTTCTGCACAGCGCTACACCACTTCGTCCCATGCGGCGGTGATTTGCAGCGGAGAGGGTGTGTTCGCCGCCATTTCCGCTGCCGCTCTGCTTGGTGAACGGCTTTCGCCCGACGGGCTTCTGGGTGCGGGCGTCATTCTGTCCTGTGTGCTGTTCACCGCCGTCTCGGCGGGCCCGAAGCTCGATCCGTCAGTGTCATGATCGCCTCGGCAATGTCGCTCTGCTCTGGGGCCGCGCCATTCAGACCACCGACGGGCAAGTCTGTTTCTACTCCCGGATTCATGCCAAGCTACTCGCCTGGCCGCATTCATCCTTCTGGAAAACGAGGTCTACTTCGATGCTCCACGGCGAAACGTCCTCCTTCGAAGCCGCCAACATACCGAACCGGTCAAACCAGAATTCAGACGACGGCCTCAACGACAAGCCGACCTTGAGAGGCATCAGGCTCTTCCCGTCCCTGGCGGACATGCCGATCGCCTTGTTTGACGCAACCGAAGACGAGAGCGCCATCGACCGCACCAAGGCGGGCTTGCTGGACATCACGGCGGAAATGGTCGGCCCGACCGATGGACTTGAAGGCAGTGATCTCAGCCCTACACCAGCCGGCTTTACCTATTTCGGTCAATTCGTGTTCCATGACATCGTCTTCAGCCAAATATTCGGATTGCCCAAGCCGACAGGCAAAACCCATCATTTGAAGAACGCGTCCTCGCAAGGCCTTGACCTTTCGGGGCTCTATGGGCGGGGGCCAATCGTCGACGCCCATCTCTACGATGTTGCGGATGGGGCGGACCTGTCGGCTTGCCGCTTTCCGATCGGCTTGCCTTGCATGAAAGGCAGTATGCTTCCGGTCGACGGTAAGACCATGCAAGGCCGTGATTTGCCGCGCATCGACTTCTCGGGCAAGTTTATCAGTGTCGAGGGTCGGCGATCGCCTTATCGGCCCTTGGTGGCGGATCCGCGAAACGACGACAATCTTGTCCTGTCGCAACTGCTCTGCACACTCATGGGCATCCACAACAGGATCGTGGATCTGCTGCTTGGCATCGGCACCGACCCAGCAGAAGCTTACAAGCGTGCCAGGATCTATCTGACCTCGGTTTACCGCACTGTGATCATCAACGACTATCTGAGAAAAGTTCTGGCTCCGGAAATATGGGACCATTTTTTCGCCAGTGACGATTTTCTTGGCGCCGGAGTCTCGGCACTTGAGACTTTCAATGCGCTGCCTTTGGAATTCACCTTCGGTGCGTCGCGCTTTGCCCACGCCATGGTCCGGCAGTTCTATGTCGTGAACGACAGGTCGGTCGAAGAACCAGCCAATCTGCGCAAAATGCTGTCCTTTTCCAGCCTGCGCCCGGGTGGGGAGATTCCAATACCCGAGAACTGGATTGTCGACTGGAACCGGTTTGCCTCAGCCGACCCCCCGTCGAAAGCTCAAAGTGCCCGGCGCATAGGACCATTCCTGTCGAAAGAACTGACGATTGCCGGCCTGAGTGCGGAATTGAACGGCACAGTCCGGCCGGTTGCCTTCATGGATTGCTGGCGCTGTTACGACCTTGGTTTGCCATCCGGGCAGGACGTGGCCGGTGCGGTGAAGACCGCCCTGGGCGACAACAGTATCGATGTGCCGGTCCTGACGGGCAATGACATGCTTCCCACGGCCGCCTGCGCCAAACGTTACGTCTACAACGCCGGCCGACTTCGGGCCGCTTTGCAACGGTACCCGGAGTTCCTGAGGCAAACACCTCTCTCCTACTATATCATCCAGGAGGCGTCCGTTCTTGGTAATGACGGCAGCCATCTTGGCCCAGTTGGCTCCTATGTGGTGGCCGCCACGATCGCATCCGCACTGTTCAAGGCTGCCGATACGGATATCACCTCTCGCAGGCTCATTCCGGACGTAGAGCCAAAAACGCTGGCAGGACTGCTCGATCTCAATGATACTGCGAAGGTATCGGATGAAGTGCTTGGCGGCCTGCTCGGCAGTCAGGGTTTTCAATAGCGCTGATAACGGCAGCGCTACAGTGCTCAATCTGGTTTAGCGGGGAAAGTGGACATGGTGAAGTTCAAAGATGTGCAGTTCGAGGCGCTTGGCGAATTCATCCGAGACCTGATCAAGGATCCGGCCAAGCAAGCGATCTTCAGAAGTGGAGATCAGGAGGCGATGAAGGACCTGCTGCGTGGGTTCATGACGCCCAGGGACAAAACCTGGGAGGAGATCACCATCCAACCATACTTCGACCAAGACCTGATCGTGAACATCGCCTTTCCCTTCACCGGCGACGTCGAGCAAACGATCGCCACCATTGCGCCGGCGGATGGACCCGGTGAGGACTATACATTTCCCGATCACTACAATCTCGACCCGAACGCCGGCCCGCCCGATCAAATAAAGAAAAACCGTTTGAGCGCATATCATAAGCGCCTCGGCGACTACGTGATGTCACGCTGCAAGTGAAACCCGGCGCAATTGCGAGCAACGGTTCGGCCGTGTCAGCCCGACTGGGCTGCCAATTCGATGCCACGGGCCAGCTTCTCCTGATCGACTGGTAACCGGATCGGAAAAGCGGTCTTGAACCACTCCACGGCGACAGCGCGGTCAAGCCTACCCGGCCCTTGCCACGCCGCCGTTAGGTTGCGTAGAAAACGTCTGAACTCATCCCCGGCCTCGCGGTTGCGTTTCAGCAACGCAAGTGCCGCCGCCGACCAGCCGTGGATGTCGGCGAACAGTTGATCGCTCTTGACC
>NZ_RZPF01000018.1:0-20566 GCF_004022735.1 Mesorhizobium sp. M7A.F.Ca.AU.001.01.1.1 | reverse complement strand
GTCCCCAACCCGCCCGCCGTGTTGACCGATGCCACCGCCGATCTCGCCATGACGCTGCTTTTGATGTGCGCGCGCCGTGCCGGAGAGGGCGAGCGCGAGCTGCGCTCCGGCAAATGGACCGGCTGGCGGCCGACGCATCTCTGCGGCACCCAGGTCAGCGGCAAGACCGTCGGCATCATCGGCATGGGAAGGATCGGCCAGGCCATGGCCAGGCGCTGTCACTTCGGCTTCGGCATGGAGGTCGTCTTCTTCGACAGCCGGCCGGTTCCCCACCCCGGCATGCCGGCGCGGCAGCTGGCGACTGTGGACGAGGTGCTGGCGGCCTCGGATTTCGTGTCGCTGCATTGTCCGGGCGGTGGCAAAAACACCCGCCTCATCAACGAACGCCGTCTTGCCCGCATGAAGAAATCAGCCTTCCTGATCAACACCGCGCGTGGCGATGTGGTGGATGAGGACGCACTGGTCCAGGCGCTGCGTGAGCGTCGGATTACTGGTGCCGGGCTCGACGTGTTCGAGACGGAGCCGTCCGTGCCGCGCGCCTTGACGGAGCGTGAAGATGTCGTGCTGCTGCCCCATCTGGGTAGCGCCACCAGCGAAACGCGCATCGCAATGGGCATGCGGGTGATCGACAATCTGTCGGCCTTCTTCGAAGGCCGCACCCCGCCTGACGCAGTGAACTAGCTCCCCGTTTCAGTTCCAACACCAGGCATGGCGACGCCGAAAACCGTGTCCGCCTTTTGCCGCCAGGAGACGAGCAGAATGACCGGCTTTTTCCAGAGGAACCTCAAGCTCCAGGATGCGGTGGTCGCCGATGCGATTGCACGCGAGATGGGCCGGCAGCGGTCCGAAATCGAGCTGATCGCATCCGAAAATATCGTTTCGCCGGCTGTGCTGGAGGCACAAGGCTCGGTGATGACCAACAAATATGCCGAGGGCTATCCGGGGCACCGCTACTACGGCGGCTGCCAATATGTCGATCTGGCCGAAGCGGCTGCCATCGACAGGGCCTGCCGGCTGTTTGGCGCGGCGCACGCCAATGTGCAGCCGCATTCCGGCGCCCAGGCCAACGGCGCGGTGATGCTCGCCATGCTGAAGCCGGGCGACACCTTCATGGGTCTGTCGCTCGCCGCCGGCGGGCATCTGACGCACGGTGCCCGGCCGACACTGTCGGGAAAATGGTTCAACGCCGTGCAATACGGCGTGCGCCAGAGCGACTGCCTTATCGACTATGAGGAGCTGGAGGCCAAGGCGCGGGAAACACGGCCAAAGCTGATTATCGCGGGTGGATCGGCCTATCCGCGCATCATCGACTTCAAGCGCATCCGGGCGATCGCCGATGCCGTCGGCGCGCTGATGATGGTCGACATGGCGCATTTCGCCGGCCTGGTCGCCGGCGGCGTGCATCCCAACCCGGTCGAGGTCGCCGATATCGTCACCACCACGACGCACAAGACGCTGCGCGGCCCGCGCGGCGGTATGATCCTGACCAACAACCAGGACATCGCCAAGAAGCTGAATTCGGCGGTGTTCCCTGGCCTGCAGGGAGGCCCGCTGATGCATGTCATTGCTGCCAAGGCCGTTGCCCTGGGTGAAGCCTTGGAGGACGGGTTCAAGACCTATGCCCGGCAGATGGTGGCGAATGCCAGAAAGCTGGCCGCGACGCTTGGCGAGCGCGGATTCGACATTGTCTCCGGCGGAACCGATACGCATCTGCTGCTGGTCGACCTGCGCGGCAAGGGCCTGTCCGGCAAGGACGCGGAGGAGGCGTTGGGCAGGGCAGGGCTGACCTGCAACAAGAACGGCATTCCTTTCGATCCGGCGCCGCCTGCCGTCACCTCCGGTATACGGCTGGGCACACCGGCCGCCACCACGCGCGGTTTCGGCGAGGGCGAGTTTGCCCGTGTCGGCAATCTCATAGCCGACGTGCTGGATGCGGTCGGAACGCAATGGGGCGCCGAACAGGAGAAGGCGGCTCGGCGGTCGGTCGAGGAGCTTTGCGAGGCATTCCCGATCTACGAGCCCAGACCCGGTTGACCGTCCGGGGAGCGCGCCACAGGCAGATACATGGCTGCCGCGGACAGGGCATTAGCCACAGATATGGTTTTGCGTAGCAGCGCCATTCGTGACGAGTTGCGCCTGTCCTAACGTCATCGCGAAATCACCGCATACATCCACCGCCAAGTTTGTCGTCCGAGCCATTTTGCAAGCAATTTCCGTCGATTGACGGAAGTGGCGCCTTCGGCTGCGGACGGCAGGAGGAGCTTGGATCCATGGGTGCGGCGTTTTCCGGGGAGCGGGTTGCCAGCCTCGAAAGATACCCTGGCTTTTTTTGATCTTTTGAATGGAGAGGAAAATGAACATCAAGAGCCTTCTTTTCGGCTCAGCTGCGGCTCTGATCGCAGTTTCCGGTGCGCACGCCGCCGACGCCGTCGTTGTTGCCGAGCCGGAACCCGCTGAATACGTCAAGATCTGCGACGTCTACGGCGCTGGTTACTTCTACATCCCCGGCACCGAAACCTGCCTGCGCATCGGCGGCTATGTCCGCTACGACGTCGGCGTGGGTGATGCCGGTTCGTTCGATGGCGTCAATCACGTTCCTGACAGCATGGGCGAAGACGACCACTCGACCTACTGGAAGAATGCCCGCTTCAACCTGAAGACCTGGACCGGCCAGGAAACCGAACTCGGCACGTTGAAGACCTACACCGAGACCCGCTTCAACTTCGGCAACAGCTTCGGCGACTATGCCAACCAGGCCACGACCAACGACAGCCGCAACAACTGGCAGGCCCGCAACACGGGCATTACGCTGAACTTCGCCTGGATCCAGCTCGGTGGTCTGCGCGTCGGTAAGGACGACCCGGCCTTCGACACCTTCATCGGTTACGCCGGCAACGTCATCAACGACACGATCGTCCCCTATGGCGGCTTCGACAGCAACGTCGTCCAGTACTACTTCGACCTCGGCAACGGTTTGTCGGGCGTGGTTTCCCTCGAAGAAGGTAGCGGCAGCGCTGGCCCGACCGGCGTCCCGCCTTTCACGTACATCAGTTCGGGTTACGACACGATCGACAGCTATGTCCCGCATGTCGTCGGCGGCGTGAAGTACACGCAGGGCTGGGGCGCGATCACGGGCGTCGCTGCTTATGACAGCACCTTCGAAGAATATGCCGGCAAGGTTCGCTTGGACGTGAACGCTTCGAGCGCTCTGTCTCTGTTCTTGATGGCCGGCTACGGCACCGACAAGAACATCGACCGCAACTTCTATAAGCAGTGGGGCGGCAACTGGGCAGTCTGGGGAGGCGGCACCTACAAGTTCAACGAGAAGACCTCGTTCAATCTCCAGGTTTCCGCTGACGATGACAAGAATTACGGTGTCGCGGCAAACGTTGCCTACGATGTCGTCCCCGGCTTCACGGTCACGGCCGAAGTTGACTATAACCACGATGGCAAGTTTGGCCAGATTGACAACCGTAACTGGGTCGGCGCTACGAAAGAGAATAGCGTCGGCGGCCTCCTCCGCTTCCAGCGCGACTTCTAGCGGATTGTTGTAGCACTTCGCCGAAATATACGAATGCTCGCTGGGCAAGCCGGCCCAGTGAGCTCATCGGGTGGCTCCTCTCAAAATGCTTGAGTCCGTACCTCCAGGACCGAAGCGCGCCGCCGATGCGAAGGGCGCCTTTGACCAAGGCGCCCTTCATTCCGGCTATGTCCACCAGTGTGATCCCACCCGAGTGACGACGACTGGCCAGCGCGGCTCGACGTCGATCTCGACAAGCCGTTGACCAGCGAGCGTTCAAGGGCGGCCTCTCTGGCCTGGCGGATCGCCTCGGCTAGCCTGGGCCTGTGCGCGTGGAAGCATCGGTCTGCCGCCATGAGCAGGTTGATTGGCGGTATCTTGCGTCACGAGGCCATAGCTTCGACAATTGGAGACGCAGCCGGAACGCGGATCGACTTCATTTGCATGGCACCGGCAGTCTGACAGGGGGAAGCCGATATGCGCCTGCCACCGATCGACCTTAGCCGCGAGAACACCTTCGGCGAACTAACCTATGAGAATGGCGGCGACTACGGGCCGATCGGTGGCGACTATCTGGCCTTCATGCTTGTCCACGTCGGATCCCTGACGCTCGAGGCGGATGACAGCGTCCTGCAACTGGAGGCAGGACAATGTGCTCTGTCGCTCACGCGTGATCGCTACATGACGTCGGTGGCGCCGGAAACGCTGACCCATGTCAGCTGGTGCGATGGCCGGCCGCAGAACGCGGCGTGGCTGTACAAGGAGCGCGAGAAGTTCGCGCCGTTCATCGTCGCCTCGCCGATGGTCCACACCCTCATGCAGTTGGGTGTTGATCTTGGCCTCGGCGAGCGTGGCGGCCGCAGTGGTGTTCGCGAGTCGCTGACCAACGCCTTGCTCCACGCCTTCATCTACGAGGCCGAGGTGATCGAGGCGGAGCGGCCGATCCCGCAGACGATCCTGCAGGCACGCCGTTTCCTCGAAGAGAACTTTGCCGCCGATCTGTCGATCGAGCGGGTGGCGCAGCAGGTGCGCGTCAGTCCGCAATATCTGGTCTCGGCGTTCAAGAAACATCTCGGCATGACGCCGGCCAAATATCTGTGGCGTTGCCGCCTCGATTACGGCACGCATCTGCTGCAGCGGACAGGACTGTCGATCAGCGAGATCGCCTACCAGGTCGGCTACAAGAACCCCTATCATTTCTCGCGGCAGGTCAAGCTGGCGTTCGACTGTTCACCGACCGAGCTCAGAGAGCAGAAGCGCAACGCCTGATGGTTGCCCACGTGCCTCCGGGTGACGAGGCAAGCATTGCCTCCAGAACCGGGCGGGTGAACTGGCGATATGCTTTCCTCAAGAGCGGACATGGCGGTTTTCCAGGCACAAATGAATTGTCGGGCAATCAGGGTTGATCCGGCGTCAGGCAACGGACCGATGTCTTGCAACCTGGTTGCCGGTCGCGCCTTGGCCAGATCCGTTCGCCGACAACAGACATTCCAGGCTGGACAGCACCATGAGCAATTTCTCTCATCTCGATCCCGTTGCGCTCAACGACTGGCATGTCGTCGCCTGTGTCGAGGAGGCGATTTCATCAGACCATCCTGGGTCAGGACAAGCCGATCCTGGAGAATCAGGTTCCGAAGAGGCTGCCGCTGGATTCCCGTTCCGAGGTGCCGATCCGCGCCGACGCCGCGTCGGCCGCCTACCGCCGCTGGCTGCGCGAAAGGGGCCTGCGTTATGGCGTCGTGGCCGGCAACGGTATCGGCGCACACTAGAGCCGGATTATTTCAGGTCGAATCGACCTGAAATCGGAATCCGCCTCTAGATCAAAGAGATAGAGCATGATGTCTGGACAAACGGTTTCCGTTTGTCCGTGAAAACCGCTTCACACTTTTCGGCACTATGCTCTAGTCATGGGCGCATTTTCGGACATGATTAATTGTGGATATGCGCGAAAGAAATCGCAGCCATTGTTAGCCGACCTTCGCCGTGGAAGTTTCGGACCTAAGCCGGAAGACCGGCTGCCAACAACGCCATGGGGACGTTGTCCAGGCGATCGCCGCCTCCAAGTAGGCAACCGGAAAAGACAAGAACATCCGGATGACGACAGGGCGGCATTGGACAGTTCTCGGACTGGAATGAGAGGATCAAGCGATGACGAATACCATTACGCGACGCACGGCAATCCTGGGCACGGCGGGCGCCCTGCTTCTGTCGGGGCTTGTACGCTCATTCGCGGATGTCCCAAAGACGCTGAAACTGGCTGTTATCCTGCAGGACCTGCCTGACGTCGGCTGGGACCGGACACTGCTCGACGCGCTTGAGCAACTGAAACAGGAAAGGCCCGAGGGGCTGGAGATTGCATGGGAACATACCGATCCGCTGTACGGAGACGATGCTGAGAACGCCATGCGTTTCTACGCAGAGAGTGGTGAATACGACATCATCTGGGGCCATGGCACCTATTCGGACCAGGTCCAGAAGCTGAGTGTCGAGTTCCCCGACCTGATGTTTGTTGTCACCGGCTCCGGCAATCACCCAGCCGGGCCAAATCAATACTGGATCTACAAGCGGCTGCATGAGCCTTCCTACCTGCTTGGGATGCTGGCTGGCCATACCACCAAGACAGGCATGGTTGGCATCGTCGGCACCTTTCCAGCCAATGACGTCAACGACCAGATCAATGCGTTCTTCGAGGGTGCAAAGTCGATCAGGCCGGACATCCAGCATCGGCTTTCGTTCATCGGCTCGTGGTCCGACAATGCGCTGGCGGCTGAGCATGCCAATGTGCAGATCGCGGCCGGCGCCGACGTCGTTTTCATGCTGACCGACAATTTCAAGCCCTGCCAGGAGCACAAGATCATGTGCTTCGCCAACATCAACGACCAGAGCAAGGTCGCGCCCGACGCCATTGCGTCCAGCGCCATCATCAGCTGGAAGCCCGATCTCAACTGGATCATCGGCGAATGGCTGAAACACAAGGCCGGTGCGCAATTCAATGGCAACGCCGAACCGAAATGGTTTTCGATGGCCGAAGGCGGCACCGACATCGCACCCTATCATGATTTCGACGGCAAGATCCCGCAGGCGGTGAAGGGCGAAATATCTGCCAAGCGGCAGGAGATTCTTTCCGGCAAGTTTGTCGTTCCGCTCAACACCGCCGAGGTGAAGTAAGACACATCAACCAGGCAGCCCGGTGCGACCCAATGGAAGACCTGCTGAACGTTCAGAACCTTACCAAGCGATTTGGCAGCGTCATTGCCAATGACGGGGTTAATCTCGATATCCGCAAGGGTGAGATCCACTGCCTTTTCGGTGAAAACGGGGCAGGCAAGTCGACGCTGTCGTCCTGCCTCTACGGCTACTACAAAGCCGATAGCGGCGAGATACGCTTCAAGGGCGAGGTGGTGGAATTGAGCTCTCCCGCCGATGCCTTGCGGTTAGGCATCGGCATGGTTCACCAGCATTTCGTGCTGGTGTCGAACTTCACCGTGCTCGAAAACATCATCGTCGGCAGTGCCGATGTCGGGTTGCTGCTGAGGAAGGCCGATGCCCGCCGCAGGGTTCTCGGCCTCTGCAGGGACTGCGGCATCGACATCGACCTCGATCGCGAAATCTGGCAATTGTCGGTCGGTGAACAGCAATGGGTGGAAATCCTCAAAGCACTCTATTTCGGTGCCGAGCTGCTGATCCTGGACGAACCGACGGCGGTCCTGACGCCGCAGCAATCCGACCAGCTCTTCGTCATCCTTGATGGGATGCGCAAGCGTGGATTGTCGATTGTCCTGATCAGTCACAAGCTGCGCGAGGTGATGCAATCCGACAGGGTCACCATCCTGCGCAAAGGCAAGGTCGTCGCTACGGTGGACACCGCCAATACGACAGCCGAGGCGATTACCGCCCTCATGGTCGGGCACAAGGTGACGAAAAACGTCAGGGACAATTCCGTCACGCCGGCGGGAGAAATCCTCTCGGTCGAAAAGGTGTCGGCGGTTGGCGAATGGGGCGAGGATGTCCTCAAGGACGTGACGTTTACCGTCGCCGCCAACGAGGTTCTCGGGCTGGCTGGCGTTGCCGGCAACGGCCAGAAGGAACTGTTCGAGGTACTGATGGGAGTCCGCGCGCTTCAATCGGGCGGTTTCTCGCTGGAAGGAAGCCCGGTCACCGCGCCGACGTCTCGCCAGATTCTCGACAGCGGCGTGGGTTTCATTCCGGACGATCGTTTCCTCGAAGGGTTGATCCCGGAGTTCGGAACCGCCGAAAACCTTGTCCTCGGCTGGCAGCGATCGCCGGAATATTGTCGTGGTCCGTTCCTCGATCGCCGCAAACTGGCTGAGTTGGCGAGGCGCAAGATCGACGAATACAAGGTCGCGACCGCCTCGGCGGACCTCCCGGTGGAGCGACTGTCGGGGGGCAACGCGCAGCGTGTCATTCTTGCCCGCGAGTTCCAGCATGCGCGGCGGCTGTTGCTGGCCAACCAGCCGACGCGAGGGCTCGACGTTGCGGCCTCCGAATTCGTCTACGAGAAAATCCTGGAAAAGCGGGCCGCGGGCTTTGCGATCCTCCTGGACTCAGAGGAACTCGAAGACCTGCTGCGCCTTTGCGATCGCATAGCGGTCATGTTCAAGGGCCGGATCATGGGCATCGTGCGACCCGAGGAGACCAGCCTCCTCGAACTTGGAATGATGATGGCAGGCGATGCCAGCCAGCTTACGCAGGGAATTCAATGATTTCATTTCAACGACGCTCGGGCAGCAGCCTGGGATGGAACGTCGTCTGCTATTCGGCGGCGATATCAGGTGCTCTCCTGGCTTCCGCTGTTTTGCTGAGGCTTTCCGGCGGCGATCCTGCAAGGGCCTTCACGGCCCTGATCGTCGGCGCATTCGGCAGCCAAGGCGCATTGCTCGGTTCGCTGGCGAAGGCGACCCCGCTGTTGCTTGTCGGGCTGGGCACGGTGTTCGCATTCAGGGCCAAGATCTGGAACATCGGCCAGGAGGGGCAGGTGTTCGCCGGCGCGATGGCCGCCTATTGGGTGAGTTTCTGGATAGCGCCATTGCCAGGCTGGCTGGCCGTCTGCACACTCGCGCTGGCCGGAATGGCGGGCGGCGGCGTGCTCGGCCTGTTGGCCGGCGCACTGAAAACCAGGTTCGGCACCAGCGAGATCATTTCGACGGTGATGCTGAATTACGTCGTCATGTACCTGCTCGCCTACCTTCTCGATGGCGGCCCCTGGATGGCGACAGGCGTGACCGTATCCTATCACCAGTCGCCGCCCATCGATCCAAGTCTGGAGTGGCCGATCCTCTTGGCTGTTGGGGCGGGAAAGCTGCATGTCGGCTTCCTGTTCGCTCTCGCCGCCTCGGCATTCGCAGCGGTGCTGCTCGACAAGACGTCGCTGGGCTACGAAATCCGCGCGTTCGGCTCAAACCCGACCGCGCTGACGTTTCGCGGCACCAATGTGCGCCGGCTTCTGCTGACCGTCATGCTGATGTCGGGGGCCCTGGCGGGACTGGCTGGCGCCGGCGAGCTTTTCGGTGTCTCGCACCGGCTGCGTGCCGAGACGCTGCTTGGCATCGGCAGTTCGGGGATCGTCGTTGCCATGGTGGGAGGACTGCGCCCGAGCGGCGTGATGATCGCCGCCCTGTTCTTCGGCGCGCTGGAAAGCGGCACGATCTACATGCGGCTGAAGAGTGGCACGCCGGCAGGCCTGGTGTCGGCGATGGAAGGGCTGGTGCTTTTGTTCTTTCTCAGTGCCGCCGTCGCAACGCGCCTTCAGATCGTGAGGAGGGAAGTCCATGCTTGAGCTGCTGCAGGGCCCGCTTCTGATAAGCCTCCTGGCGGCGATGGTCCGCATTGCCACGCCATTGCTTTTTTCGGCAATGGGCGAACTTGTCACGCAGCGCGCGGGCATCTGGAACATCGCTGTCGAAGGCACCATGCTGATTGGCGCCATTGTCGCCTACATGGTTGCCTCGACAACCGGATCGCCTTGGCTGGCTCTGGCGATAGCCATCCTGGCCTGCGCCGCGAGCAGCCTGATCATGTCGTTCGTCACGATTGTTTTGAAGGCCGAGCAATTCGTAGCCGGCCTTGCCCTTAATCTCCTGGCATCGGGCGTGACGCTGTTCTGGTTCCAGGCCTATATTGGCGGTCGCGAGGCGCCGACCTTCATCGGCTTCGACCAGGTTCCGATCCCCTATCTGTCGGATATTCCAATCCTGGGACCGGTGCTGTTTTCCCAACGCCTGCTGACCTATGTCAGCTTCCTGGTGCCCATCCTCGTCTGGTTCTTTCTCTACCGAACGAAATACGGCCTTGAGGTGCGCTGTGTCGGCGAAAATCCGAAGGCGCTTGACGTCAAGGGCCTGCACGTCGGCCTCAGGCAGTGCCTCGCGATCATGTTCGGCAGCATGATGTCCGGCTTCGGCGGCGCCTTCCTGATGCTTGGCTATTCGGACAAGTTCGTTCCCGATCTCATTGCCGGCCGCGGCTGGCTGGTCGTGGTCGCGATCATCGCCGGCAACTGGATGCCGTTCCGGATCGTTGGAGCGATCTTCATCTTCGCGTTTCTGGAGGCGTTGGGCATCCATGCGCAAGTGGTGGGGATTCCTGTCCCCCACCAGCTGTTCCTCGTCTTGCCCTATGTGGCGTCACTTGTGCTGCTTGCGGGCTTGCGGTCGCGCACCCATCAGCCCGTGGCGCTCGGCATTCCCTACAACAGGGAATAGACCCTGCTGCTCAACCCGCCGGACGGAAAGGCTTTGCTAGCGAAGCCGGGAAGTGCAGCGCCAGCATTTGCCGGTTTCGCGAGATCAGCACCAGAACGATGATTGTCGCGAGATAGGGCAGGGCCGAGAGCAGTTCGGACGGCACTTCCAGTCCGAGCGCCTGTCCCTGCAGCTGGAGGATCGTCATGCCGCCGAACAGCCAGGCGCCAAGCAGGATGCGCAGCGGGCGCCATGTGGCGAAAACCACCAGCGCCAGTGCGATCCAGCCTTTGCCGGCAGTCATGTTCTCGACCCAGAGCGGTGTGTAGGCGACGGACAGATAGGCGCCCGCCAGGCCAGCCATCGCCCCGCCAAACAACACGGCCATGTAGCGGATCCTGATCACGGGATAGCCGATCGCATGCGATGTCTGCGGTGACTCGCCGATCGTTCGCAAGATCAGCCCGGCCTTCGTGCGGTAGAGAAACCAGCTGATGGCAGCGAACATCACCAGAGCTAGGTAGACCATCGGATCGAAGCGGAAGAGCAACGGACCGATCAGCGGCAGATCGGACAGAACAGGGACGTTGATGCCGTGCAGCGCCTCGATAGGCTCGCTGCCGAAGCCGCGGCCAAGGAAGGCCGACACGCCGGAACCGAAGATGGCCAGCGCCAGTCCGGCCGCATATTGATTGGTGAGGAAGGTCAGTGCCAGAACGCCGAACAGCAGCGAGGCGGCGGCACCTGCCAGGGCGCCGGCCAGGATCGCAACCGGCATTGGATAGCCTGCGGTTACGGCCCAGAAAGCCAATGCCGCGCCCATCAGCATCATGCCTTCGATGCCAAGGTTAAGCACGCCGGACTTCTCGACCACCAGTTCGCCGAGTGCCGCGAATATCAGCGGCGTGGCGGCGATGACGGTGCCGGTGAAGATGGCGATGATCAAGTCCATCAGGCTGTCTCCAGCGCGTGCGTGTCTCGGGCCGGCCGTATCAGGCGGATGCGATAAAAAATGAAGAAGTCGGCGGCGAGCAGGAAGAACAGAAGAATGCCCTGGAAGATGCGCGTCAGCGCCGAGGGCAGGCCCAGCGTCATCTGCACGCCTTCGCCGCCGAGGAAAAGCAGCGACATCAACAGCCCGCCAAGCACGATGCCGAAGGCGTTCAGCCGGCCGATGAAGGCGACGATGATGGCCGCGAAACCGTAGCCGGGCGAAATCTGCGGCGAGAGCTGGCCGAGCGGCCCGGCGGCTTCCGCCATGCCGGCGATGCCGGCGGCCGCACCACCCGCCATCAGCCCGATCCAGACGGCGGCAGATTCGCGAAAGCCGGCATAGCGGGCGGCAAGCGGTGCCGCTCCGCTCACCGACATCTTGTAGCCAAGGAAGCTGCGGTCAGTGAACAGCCACATCACGAACACGGCGACGACGGTGATGAAGATCGAAGGGTTGAGCCGATAGGCCGGGTCGAAGGATTCGAACAGGGCGGCTGTCGGCAGAAGTGCCGTCTGCGGGTAGTTGAAACCGGCCGGATCGCGCCACGGTCCATGCACGAGATAGGACAGGAACAGCGTCGCGATGTAGGTCATCATCAGCGTGACCAGGATCTCGTTGGTGTTCATGCGGGCGCGCAGGAAGGCAGGGATCGCCGCCCATGCCATGCCGGCGCCCATGCCGGCAACGAACATCAACGGCAACAGCAGCACGCTGTCCGGGTTCGGCCAGAAAAGACCGACGCCGCTCGCCGCAATCGCGCCCATGGTGAACTGGCCCTCGGCGCCGATGTTCCAGACATTGGCGCGGAAGCCGATAGCCAGCCCACACGCAATGAGGATCAGCGGCGAAGCCTTGAGCAGCCATTCCGACAAACCGTTGAGGGAATTCAACGGCTCGACAAAGAAGGCGTAGAGCGTCGGCAGCGGATCGTGTCCGAGCGAGGCAAAAAAGATCGAGCCGACGACCAGCGTCAAAACCGACGCCAGCACCGGCGCCGCGACGCGCATTGTTGCCGAAGGCTCCGGCCTTTGTTCAATCCTGAAGCGCAACGTCGCCACTCCCAATTGCCATTTGATCCGTGCTCATCGTTCGACCGGTCATCAGCAGCCCGACCTCTTCGCGGTCGGTCGTCTTGCGTACCAGCGGCGGTGACACGCGCCCCTGGCAGATCACCAGAAGCCGGTCACAAATCTCGAACAGCTCGTCGAGTTCTTCGGAGACGACGAGCACCGCCGCGCCGGCGCGGCTGAGGTCGACGATGGTCTGGCGGATGAAGGCGCTGGCGCCGACATCGACGCCCCAGGTCGGCTGGGAGACAAGCAGAAGCTTCGGCTCGAGCGCGATCTCACGGCCGACGATGAATTTCTGCAGATTGCCGCCCGACAGGCTTTGCGCCGTCGAAGCCGGACCGTTGGCCTTGACCTTGAACCTGTCGATGATGCCAGCTGCGAAGGCGCTGGCTTTGCGCCGGTCGACCAGGCCGTTGCGGACGGTGCCGAAGCGATGGGCGGTCAGAACCGCGTTCTCCCACAGCGTATGCGACGGTACCGCGCCACGGCCCAGCCGTTCCTCGGGAACGAAGGCGAGACCGAGCTTACGGCGCTCGTCGGCACGAAGGCGAGCGGCAGCGGTACCGCAAATCCTGATCGCGTCGTTGTTGTGATGCGTGCGTTCGCCGCTGAGCAAGGCGATAAGCTCCGCCTGGCCGTTTCCGGACACTCCCGCCAGTCCGACGATTTCCCCGCCATGAACGTTGAAGGAGACGTCCTTCAGATCCACGCCGAAATGGTCTCTTGCCTTGACCGAAAGGTTGTTGACCTCGAGCACTGGCTTCTCGCTCGGGGTCGGCGGGCTGACATGCATTTCCGGCAGCTTCGAGCCGACCATCATGCGGGCGAGCTCGAGCGAGGTCGTCTCTTTCGGCCGAGCGGTGCCGGTGACCTTGCCGTTGCGCAGCACGGTTGCGGTGTCACAGAGCTCCTGCACCTCGTCGAGCTTGTGGCTGATGTAGACGATGCTGCAGCCTTCAGCGGCGAGTTGTCGAAGCGTCTCGAACAGCTTGACCACCGCCTGTGGCGTCAGCACGGAAGTCGGCTCGTCGAGGATCAGAAGCTTGGGCGCCTGCAGCAGGCAGCGCACGATCTCGACGCGCTGCCGCTCGCCGACAGAGAGGTCATGCACCTGGCGATGCGGATCGATCGGCATACCGTAGCGAAGCGAAAGCTCGCGGATCTTGGCGGCAAGCGAGGGCAGATCGAAGGCGCTGCTTGCCGAGAGCGCAATGTTCTCGACCACTGAAACGGATTCGAACAGCGCGAAGTGCTGGTAGACCATCTCGATGCCGAGCGCGCGCGACGTCGCCGGGTTGTGCGCCGCGATCGGATTGCCGTCGCAGAAGATCTCGCCGGAATCGGCCTGCGCCGCGCCATAGATGATCTTCATCAGGGTCGATTTGCCGGCGCCGTTTTCGCCCAGCACGGCGTGGATTTCGCCGGGCTGGATAGACAGCGAGACCTCGTCATTGGCGACGACGCCGGGATAGCGTTTGCGGATGTTGCGCAGTTCTAGACGCGGATGCATGGCGGGTCCTGCCGTGGCGTGAAGCGAGGTTGGACGGGAACCAGGCAGGGAGACGCCGAAGGTCGGTCTCGGCGCCTCCCTGGTTCTTTGATGGCGTTCAGCTCAGCTTGCCGATCATGCCTTTGACGAACCAGTTCATGCCGCGAACATCGTCATCGGCCAGGACGGAGCCTGCAGCGACCTTGAGGTTGCCGGCCTGGTCCTTCAACTCGCCGCCATAGGGGTGCACCTTGCCGCTGCCGATGTCGGCCTCGAGCTGCTTCAGCTTGGCCTTGGTGTCGGCCGGTATGCCGTCATTGTAGGGCGCCATCTTCACGACGCCCGCTGCCAGTCCATCCCAGCGCACTTCCGGCTTCCAGGTGCCGGCGGCGACGGCCTTGGCGGCGCCGACATAGTCGCTGGTCCAGTCGAGGACAAAGGACGTCAGCTGTTTGCCCGAAGCGAACTTGGCCATGTCGCTGGCGTAGCCGATCGACCAGGCGCCGCCTTCACCCGCGACCTGGACGCCCGTCGCCGTGTCGGTCATCGAGCAGATGACGTCGCAGCCTTGCGAAAGCAGCGTCTTGGCGGCCTCCTTCTCCTTGCCCGGATCGAACCAGGAATTGAGGAAGATGGCGTTGCAGGTGGCGTTCGGATTGACGCTTTGCGCACCGAGCAGCAGCGCGTTGGCCGGGCCGACGATATCCGGAATCGGAAAGCCGCCGATGAAACCAATCTTGCCCGATTTCGACATGTAGCCGCCGGCCGCGCCGGCGACGAAAGTGCCCTCGTAATATTTGGCTTCAAAGGTACCCAGATTGGCAAGGTGGACGATGCCGGAGCAATGTTCGAAAGCCACCTTGGGGAACCGCGGCGCCACTTTCTGCATGGGCGTTCCGTGCGAAAAGCTGGTGCCGAAGATCAGTTTGTTGCCGGCGCTGGCCAGCTCGCGGAAAATGCGCTCCGCATCCTGCGGCATGAAGATGTTGTCGATGACGGTGAGTTCGGCCTTGTCGCCGAACGCGGCTTTGATCGCCTCGACGCCAAGGCTGTGCTGCTTGGTCCAGCCGATTTCGGCGATCGGCGAGACGTAGACGACGCCGATCTTGAGCACCTCTTGAGCCTTGGCGACCGTGCTCAGCCCTCCGGCACCGAGCGCAGCACCCAGCGCACCGCTGTATTTCAGGAATCCGCGTCTTGTCAGGTCGTTCATGTCGGTAACCCTCTGTTGGTTTTTTTGGTTGATGCCCGGCTTGTCGATGCCCGGTCTTTGTTAGGGAGATGGACGTGCGCGTGCACCGCGCCGTCGCCATTCCCGGATGGTTTTGCCTGCCTCAATCCAGCCGATATCGTCGCTCCGTCGGCCTTGCCGTCGAGATAGGGTGCGAGCGCTTCGGCAGGCGTCATCTCCGGAAACACGTCGCGATCCATGATATAGCCGCGCACCACGGTGCGGTGATGCGTGTCGATCAGGTCCATGGCCTGTTTCAGGCGGCCCTTTTCCAGGAGGTCGACGACCCTCGAATGATCGTCGAGCAGATTGCAATAGTCGAAATCGGCTGAAATGAGCGAGCGCAGCAGCGTCGTGCGGCGCACCAGCTGGGCATGGATTTCCTGCATCACCTTGTTGCGGCTAAGGCGCACGAACACCGTGTGGAATTCCTGGCCGAGCACGTCGGCCAGCGCATCGTTGCCGGCGGCGACTGCCTGGCGCTGGCGTTCGACATGCTGGCGCAGCTCGGCCCATCCGGCGGGGCCAAGGCGATCGCTGAGCTGGGCCGCCACCCCCTGTTCGACAAGGGTCAGCGCGTCGTAAATCTCCATTGCCTCCTGCATGCTTGGCCTGGCGACGAAGGCGCCGCGGTTGCGCTCGATCTGCGCCAGCCCGTCATCGGCGAGCCGTATCAGGGCCTGACGCACCACGATGCGGCTGACATCGAATATCTCGGCAAGCTCGCGCTCGCCGAGCTTGCAGCCGGGCACCAGCCGATGGTCGATGATGGCGCGGGTCAGCGTGTCCGCGATCGTCTGGGAGCGGCTGCTCAAGGCACGGTTCTCCGCCTTTGCGACGACATGATCAGCAGGCTTTCCATGATGAAGACATGACGCTTCGGGATGTGCCATATCCCAGGTTCAGGTTTTCCATATCGGAATTCAATCATCATAGTCTGTCAACACAAAAAATGATTTTGGCTGACAAAAAATCATTGATTGGTATCCAATCTTGTGATTTCGTCATTGCGAAACGTCAGGCTAGGTTCGTGGTGAAGGGCTAGCCGAGTTGGGAGGGATGCCGATGGCAACCCGTTGCGTCGACCGCGAGCTTCTGAACGACTGGCATATCGTCGCTGACCAGGAATCGCTCAGCCAGGATGTGCCCTTTTCGACCCGTCTGCTTGGGGTCGATCTCGTCGTTCGAAAACATTCAAACAAGATCGAAGTCGTTCGCAACGATACCGGCGACGTGTTGAAGAGCGCCGAGCGCTATGGCTTCGTCTGGACCTGTCTGGACAAACCCTGGCGCGACATCATCTACATCCCCGAGGCCAACGAGGCGGATCGACATCTGGTCAGCGGCGGCTCGATCGCGGTCAAGGTGTCGGGCCTTCGCGCCGTCGAGAATTTTCTCGACATGGGGCATTTCCCCTTCATCCACACAGGCTGGCTCGGCGAGGAGCCGCATACCGAGGTCGTGCCTTACAAGGTGGAAATCACGCCCCAGGACGAGGTGCTGGCGACCGAATGCAAATTCTACCAGCCCATCGCGTCGCCGACCGCGAAGGAAGGGTTCGTCGTCGAGTACATCTACAAGGTGATCCGGCCCTATACGGTGGCGCTCTACAAGAGCAATCCGATCCAGAAGGGGAGGCTGGATGTCATCACGCTGTTCGTGCAGCCGGTCGACGAGGAGAACTGCGTCGCGCATCCCTATCTCTGCTACCTCAAGGAGGGCATGGATGCGGCGACGGTGCGCAGTTTCATGCAATTGATCTTCGCGCAGGACAAGCCGATCCTGGAAAACCAGGTCCCCAAGCGCCTGCCGCTCGATCCGCGCGCCGAGACGCCGATCCGCGCCGATGCCGTCTCGGTTTCCTATCGGCGCTGGCTGCGTGACAGGGCGGTCACCTATGGTGCGATACCGGCACAGATCTGATGACGTCCGAGGGTATTTGAAGGGATAACATGATGACGAAATGCGCTGATCCCGTGATCCTCAATCTCTGGCATCCCGTGGGCGCCATCGCGGAAGCTGCTCCCGGCGCCGTCCAGGAGACCGTTCTGCTCGAGGAGCGCCTCAGCTTTGCGGTGGACGCGGATGGCGAGCCCGTCGTCTGGCGCTCGCGTCCCGATGTGCAAAGGGCTGACCATATTCCACCCGCCGACAGGCTGCCTGCAATAAGCGCCTATGGCTATGTCTGGACTTCGCTCGGGTCGCCGCCGGCCGAGCTGTTCCCGATCCCCGAATATCAAGAGCCGGACCGCCGCAAGCTCAATGCGGCAACGTTCGGCGTCAACGTCTCGGCGCCACGCGCCATCGAGAACTTTCTCGACATGGGCCACTTCCCCTATGTGCATACCGACATACTCGGCGTCGAGCCGCATACCGAAGTCAAGGAATACGACGTCGAGATCTCCGTCGATCGCGACGAGATCCTGGCCACGCGCTGCCGCTTCTTCCAGCCGATGGCGTCGACGGCGTCCGATGGCGGCGCCGACGTCGACTACGTCTATCGCGTGCCGCATCCCTATTGCTCGGTGCTCTATAAATCGAGCCCGGTCGACGAGACCCGGCGCGATGTCATCGCCGTCTTCCTGCAGCCGGTCGACCAGGAGCATGTGCGCGCCCACATGCTGCTTTGCGTGCTCGACGAAGACAATGAAGACAAGGTGATCAAGCGTTTCCAGCAGACGATCTTCGGCCAGGACAAGCCGATCCTGGAAAACCAGGTGCCGAAGCGCCTGCCGCTCGATCCGCGCGCCGAGACGCCGATCCGCGCTGACAAGTCGGCCATCGCCTACCGGCGCTGGCTCAGCCAGAAGGGCGTGACCTACGGGGTCATCCCGGCTGCAGCCTGACAGACATTTTGGAGACGATTGATGTTGGAAGAAGCCAGAAGCCGGTGGCATCCGATCGCCGCTGCCCATGATTTGCCGTTTCGCCACGTTTTCCACGGCCAGTTGCTGGGCCGGGAATTCGCCGTGTGGCGGGCCGATGACGGTTACGTCAACATCTGGGAGAACCGCTGCCTGCATCGCGGCGTCAGGCTGTCGATCGGCATCAATGACGGGCGCGAACTGAAATGCCAGTATCACGGCTGGCGTTATTCGAACCGCACCGCTGGCTGCACCTATATCCCGGCTCATCCGGCCGATGCACCCGCCCGCACCATCACCAACCGCACTTTTCCGGCGGTCGAACGTTATGGCTTGGTCTGGTCCTCGGAAGAGCCGCGCGGGGAGGTGCCTGAGATTGCCGGCCTCGCCGAAGACAAGCTCCTCGCCTTGCGCGGCATCGCGGTCAACGCGCCGGCCGACAAAGTCGTCGAGAGGCTGAGAGCCTATCGCTTTCAACCCAACGGAGCGATCGACGGCGAGGGCGCCGACATTCTCGTCGAAGCCGCCCAGGATTTCGCTGTGGCGCTTCGCTCGCGAGCCAGCGGCGCCGAGACGCAGGGCGTTTTCTTCGTGCAGCCGGTCGATTCCAACCGTTCGGTGATCCGCGGCGTGCTCGATCAGGAGGCCGAGGGCGCCGCGCGCATTGCCATTCTGCGTCACCACAATGAGCGGCTTTCCAAGCTGCGCGACGAGGTCGAGCGCGACGTGGCGAACGCGCCGGCGCCGGCGCCGCTCGAGCCGGTCTACGAACGGGTCTCGGCCGAACTCGCCGAAATGCCTGAGGTGACCACGCATGGCCGCAAGGCTGCGCTGCGTGTCAGCGTGGCCAGAAAATGGCAGACCGCCGACGGGATCGCAGGCTTCGAGCTTCGTCCGATCAAGGGCATCCTGCCGACGTTCCAGCCTGGAGCTCATATCGACGTCCACATGCCCAATGGCGAGATCAGGCAGTATTCGATCACCAACGGTCCTGGTGAAACCGACAGCTTCACCATCGGCGTCAAGCTGGAACGGGACTCCAAGGGTGGCTCGAAATGCATGCATGAGACGGTGCGAGAGGGCGACGTGCTGGCGATTTCCGAGCCACGCAACAACTTCCCGCTGCGCCGCGATGCGATCAAGACGCTGTTCGTCGCCGGCGGCATCGGCATCACGCCGCTGCTCGCCATGGCGCAGGCGCTGAAGAACCAGGAGCTTGCGCACGAGCTGCATTATTTCGCGCAAGGCGAGGAACACCTCGCCTTTGCCGATCGGCTGAAGCATCTCGGCGATGCGCTGAAGCCGCATCTCGGCCTCTCGCCCGACGCGACCGGCGCCGAGCTTCGACAACTCCTCGCCGGTTATCGCAATGGCATGCATCTCTACATCTGCGGCCCGGGACCGATGCTGGAAGCCGCGCGCAAGATCGCGGCCGAGCAGGGCTGGCCGGATAGCGCCGTCCATTTCGAGTACTTCAAGAACACCAACAAGATCGACGACAGTTCGAGCTTCGAGGTCGCGCTGGCGCGCTCCTGCGTCACGCTTCAGGTGCCGGCGGGCAAGACGATCATGCAGGTCATGCGCGAAAGCGGCATCGATGTTCCGTCGTCTTGCGAGCAAGGCGCCTGCGGCACTTGCGTGGCGACGGTGATCGAGGGCGAACCGGACCATCAGGACGTCTACCTCAACGATGCCGAGAGGAAGGCCGGAACCAAGATCATGACCTGCGTTTCGCGCGCCAAATCGGCACGCCTCGTGCTGGACATCTAACTGTTTGTTTTACGCAATTCCGGACGGAAAACCGTTACACACTTTTCCTGGAATTGCTTTAGGAGCCGCCGATGATCACGCTTTACGACTACGAACTGTCGGGCAATTGCTACAAGCTGCGGCTGCTGATGAGTTTTCTCGGCATCGACTACAAGACCGTGCCGGTCGACTTCTACCCCGGCCGCGAACACAAGTCGGAATGGTTCCTGAAACTCAATCCGCTTGGCCAGCTGCCGGTCATCGAGGATGAAGAGCTGATCTTGCGCGATGCCCAAGCGATCCTTGTCTATCTCGCCTCGAAATACGATCCGTCGGGCACCTGGTATCCGCGGGACAATCCCGCTCTGCTGGGCGAGATCAGCCAGTGGCTGGCCTTTGCAGACGGTATCACTTCGACGGCGTCGGCCGCCCGCCTGCACGATGCGCTGTTTTATGACTTCGATATCGACGCCGCGCGTGCCGGCGCGCATCGCCTTTTCCGTATCCTCGACGAGCATCTGTGGTTCGGCGAACAGCAGGGCCGCAACTGGATCTGTTCGGCCAGTCACCCGACCATCGCCGACATCGCCTGTTTTCCTTACATCATCCTGTCGGAGGAAGGCGGTGTTCCGCGCCAGGACTATCCGGCTATTCGGCGCTGGTGCGACCGTGTCAAGCGCATCAAGGGCTTCACCGTCATGTCGGGTGTGTTTCCCGCCGGCCCCGGCAAGATCGCCGCATAGTCTGATCATAAGCGCCGCGTTCTGGCCCGGCAAAATAGAGATTTGGGAGAGAAAAAGAATGAAAACCCGCGCCGCTGTCGCTGTCGCCGCCGGAAAGCCGCTGGAGATCATGGAGGTCGACCTCGAGGGCCCGCGCGAGGGCGAAGTGCTGGTCGAGATCAAGGCGACAGGCATTTGCCACACCGACGAATTCACACTGTCGGGC
>NZ_RZPF01000189.1:0-9412 GCF_004022735.1 Mesorhizobium sp. M7A.F.Ca.AU.001.01.1.1 | reverse complement strand
TAATTTCAGCAGGCAGATACCGTGAAATTTCGAAGCCAGCGGCAACCTGACACATGGTCGGTTTTTTCCAGTTCTTCTTCATGACATTTCTCCTCTTATACCAGCCCGAAGGGACCGATCCTGTCGTTAGCCAACCATTGCAGGGCACCGACGCAATGGCTCGTCCATCAAGTTTCAAAATGGACAAATGAAACAATAGGTTTTGAAAAATTGAAAACAAACTATCGAGAATAATTGCAGTCCTTATTTCAATTGTTCGTTGCGTAGGGTTTTTTCTCCTCCAGTGGAAGGTTTGCATCTTCCCATCCATCGGCGCCGAGCGGATACCAGATCACTGAACTGTAGCCCCACTGGACGGCCCGTTTCGCCGCATTCCACGACATCCAGCAATTCGTCATGCAGTAGAACAGAACCGTGCGCGACTTGTCCGTCCCGGCCTTGGCCGCGAGGCCTTGGCGAAAATAGCTGGCGGTCTCCTGCGAAATAGCGCCGTATCCCACATTGGCCAGCCATATGCTGCCTGGAATGTCCTTTCTGACCTTGTCTCTCCATATCGTCCCTGCCGGCAAATTGGCCGGTTTGGGCGTGTCCGGCATCACGTCGAAGAAGATCGCCTTTTTCGCTCGCCACAGCGCTTCCGCTTCCACCGTCGTCACCACCCTCGCGCCTTGCAGCGTCCGCGGCACCGGCGCCCGATAGTCGTCCATCCGGAAACCGCTGGGTTCGGCGATGTCGCCAGCCCATGTCGGCTCGGCCAGACCCAGAAGGCTCGCGGCGACCAGCACGAAAATAGTCTCCCTTCCATTCATTGGGTAATCAGGTTGTCGTGTTCGTCGATCAGCGGCACGTTGTAGCTCAGCAGGATCCTGGTGATCTCCGCCTGGTTTTCCCTGATCACCCGGTTGAGCGTCCGCTTCCATTCCTGGTCCGACGGACGTACGCCCATGGTGATGCGGTAAGACATGCGCGAGCCGGTTTTTTCCTTCACCAGTGGAACGATCGTCACATCAGCTCCGAGTTCCTTGGCGTAGTAACCTGCCATCGGTCCCCACAGCACCGCCGCATCGATCTTGTGTGCCAGCATGTCCTTGATCATGACCTCCCCCATTGATGGGGTGACGCGCGTATCCACCGCAAGCGGATAGATCTTGGCGGTCCGCAGAAGCTTGTTGGCGGCCATGTTGGCGGTTGGCGGCGTGCTTTCAACGACGCCGATCGTTTTGCCTGTGAGTCTGGGATCCTCGATCGTTTCCACGCCTTCCATATCGTGGCTTTTCGGATGCACCAGCACATAGGCGGAGCGATAGTAGGCGTTGGTGTTCTGCACCAGCTCATCGCCTTGGGCATAGCCCATGATGATGTCGCATCGGTTGGCCCCCAACGTATTGCGCACGAAGCCGGTGATCGTGGGAAACCAGGTGTAGGAGACGGACTTGCGCCCGGTTTTCGCGGCAACCAGTTCGGCCAGCTTGTTTTCGAAGCCTTCGCCGCTCTTGTCGGTGAAGGGCATATTCGAGGGATCGGCGCAGACGCGCAGAATGTCAGGGTCGACCAGTTCTCCCGCCGCGCCAAGGCCGGCGCTTTGCGCATGCGCGTTCGACGGCAGCAAGGCGAGTGTGCCGAGGATCGGCAGAACGACGCGCAGCTTCAATGCATCGCGGCCGATCATGTCATCCACCCATGCAGGATGCTTCGGCATCCTTCGCCGCCTGGGCCTTGTCTTCGTGCTTGGGCGGCCTTCCGCGGGGCGCCGCGCCATCCGCGCGCGCGCGCAGATAGACGTAGAGATCGTCCAGGTAGCAATAGACGTTCTTGTTGTCGCCAAAGGCAGGCATGACGTTTTCCTTGCCGCCGCCGACATTCTTGCGGCCTTCGGCGACGATCGAGAGGAATGTGGCGTAATCCATGGTTTTCAAGCTGTTGACCAAAGCCGGCGCATAGCTCGAACCTGTCGCGTCCTGTCCGTGGCAGACATGGCAATCGGAATGATACCGGCGGTAGCCGCTGAACGTGTACCAATCGACGGTTCCGTTTTCGATCTTGTAGGTCGGATTTCCATCCGCATCCAAATACTTGCCGCCTTCTTCCTTTACCGCCTTGGCTTTTTCCATGCTGTCGTCGGCCCGGGCGAGGCTCGAGCTTGCCAGAGGCAGCAGAGCCAGGACGAAAGCCGAAATTACAATGCGAACGGACATTCAAACGCTTCCTTCATTTGCCAATGGACACGGTTTTGCTGTCGCGACCGGCATTGATCGGTGTTTTTGGGTGCGTAACCGAATCGAGAGCCCGGCCATGGCTTCCGGATGTCCGGGCTCTCGTTCTTCAAGCCTTTGGTCTCACAAGACCTGAGGCATGCTCAAGGTTCCCAGCGCATCAATCCGGGAGACCGAAGACGGTGAGCTGACCGCCCAGCGTCGTGTAGTCGGCAAGTGCCGCGTAGCCGCCGACGGCACCCAGGCCAGCTGTACCAACGACAGCGGCTTGGTCGCCTTGCGCGCGGCCCTGATCGACGGCGCCATGCCAGGCAGCGGCGTTGTCAGGCGAAAGCAGGCCGCCTGCCAGGCCGATACCAGCCCATCCACCGACGCCCGACAGAACGGCGATATACTGCTTGCCGCCCTGCTCGTAGGTCGTGATGTTGCCGATGATGCCGGACGGGGTCTTGAACTTGTAGAGTTCCTTGCCGTCCTTATCGACCGCCTTGATGTAGCCTTCGAGTGTACCGTAGAAGACGACGTCGCCATCTGTCGCCAACGCGCCCGACCACACCGAGAACTGCTCGGGCTTCGACCAGACGATCTCGCCCTTGGCCGCATCCCAGGCAATGAAGTTGCCCATGTTGCCGTCGCCGCCAGGTGCGGGATACATCGACACGGTGGCGCCAACATAAGGCTGACCGGCGGTGTAGCTCACCTTGTAAGGCTCATAGTCCATGCAGACATGGTTGGTGGGGACATAGAACAGCCCGGTCTTCGGCGAATAGGCCGCCGGCTGCTGGTCCTTCGTTCCAAGCGCCGCCGGGCAGATGCCCGTCGAGTTGGTGTCTTCGCCGTTCTGCTGGGTCGAATATTTCGCCACGACCTGCGGGCGACCATACTGTTCGCTCTTGGGGTCCATGACGACTTCGGTCGCCCAGTTCACGGCCGGATCGTATTTCTTGGCGACGAGAAGGTCGCCGGTGGCGCGATCCATGGTGTAGGCAAAACCATTGCGATCGAAATGCACCAGCACGTCGTGCTTGGCGCCGTTGACCTCCATGCCATCGACGAGGATCATCTCGTTGATGCCGTCATAGTCCCATTCGTCATGCGGGGTCATCTGGTAGAGCCATTTGGCAACACCAGTATCCGCATCGCGGGCCATGATCGTCATCGACCAGCGATTGTCGCCGGGGCGTTGGACCGGGTTCCACGTCGAGGGATTGCCGGTGCCATAATAGACCAGGTTCAGCTTGGGATCATAGGAATACCATCCCCATGTCGTGCCGCCGCCGGTCTTCCACTGCTCGCCTTCCCAGGTGTTCGTGCCGGAATCCTTGCCAACCGGCTTGCCGAGTTGCGTGGTCTTCTCGGGATCGATCAGGGTGTCTGCGTCCGGACCTTCCGAATAGGCTTTCCAGGCGAGTTTGCCATCTTTCAGATTGTAGGCGGCCAGCCAGCCGCGAACGCCGAATTCGGCGCCGGAGACGCCGATGAGCACCTTGTCCTTGACGACGACGGGGGCAGCCGTACCAGATTCGCCTTTGCCGCCATCGGTCTGGTCGCCGTTCTTGACCGACCAGACGACCTTGCCAGTCTTCGCGTCGAGGGCGACGACTGTGGTGTCGGCCTGATTGAGAATGATCTTGCCGTCACCATAGGCAACGCCACGGTTGACCGTATCGCAACACATGATCGGAATGACGTTGGGATCCTGCTTGGGTTCGTACTTCCAAAGGATCTTCCCGTCATTCTTGAGATCGAGCGCAAAGACATTGTTCGGGAAAGGCGTGTGGACATACATCACATCGCCGATGATAAGCGGTCCACCCTCGTGGCCTCGTAGCACGCCGGTGGAAAAGGTCCACTTGACCTGCAGGTTCTTCACATTGTCCGCAGTAATCTGGTTGAGTTTGGAATAGCGGGTGTTGGCGTAGTCACCCGTCTGCATTGCCCAGTTCTTCGAATCCGAAGCCAGCTTTGCAAGGTCCTCATTAGCCGACGCCGTATAGGCCGCGCCGAGCGACAGAAACGCCGCAGTGGTTAGAATATAGGTAGCTTTCGTAAGTACACGCATCCGAATTCCTCCCGAGGTTCATAGTGATGAATCATTTGCTGAGCCCACAAGGGCTTGCCCAAGCGATTCACGGGGGGGAAATATTTCCGGCAGCGTGTCACGACCTAAGCCAGATGTGCAGAGGGCACCGTTACTGCCCACCTCACCTTGGCCTACGAAAGACTGTCGCCGCTCCCTAATGACGGTGACGCCCTTGAAGCCGGAAACAGGGTGAGGCTATGTCATCGTAAAAGGCTAGGCAAGCAAAAAAGCCTGCTGGTGTTTTTGCACCGCAATATCGTAAATGATGCGGTGCAATATAAGAAAATAAGCAGGACGGTATTTGTTAGATAAAGTATTTATGACCGCGAAATAACGATGGGGCGCATAAAATTTAGTTATTTTTTGATTTTTACATTTCGCCTAAGCGTTGATTTTATTTGGAGGTATTCGCTTCGATGTCTCGGCATGGTCATGCGCGTGCTCCATTGGGAATCGATAGTGGGCCAAGCATGAGATGATCGTTGGAGTCGGGGCGTGGAGCAGGCCACGGAGCCGCCATGCGGAACCACGGTCGACAAGCCCCGCATTCCTCCTTTGGTCGCATACGGAAGCCATGGGCGCTTGACTGACTCTGCTGCACGTTGCCAACTGCCACGGTGATCCCGACTGGGCGCATCGCGCCTAGGCTAACCGGAGGTTTTCCCGTGATCAGATATGTTGGATTTTCGACTTTGCCGCTGCTCCTTGCCGCGCCGCTGGCCTTCGCAAACCCGGCGGGCGCCGCGGGTGATTACCCGACAGCAACGATCGCCGACTACGTGCTCGGCTGCATGCAGACGAACGGCCAGACACGTCAGGCGCTGGAAAGCTGTTCCTGCTCGATCGACGTCATCGCCTCGATCCTTCCCTACGACCACTATGAGAGAGCCGAGACTTTCAAGAGCATGTCTTTGACCACAGGCGAAAGCGCGGCGCTGTTTCGCGAAAGCGCACCGGCGAAGGCAGCCCGTACCGAATTGAAGCGCGCGCAGTCGGAAGCCGACGTGCGCTGCTTTTAGAGCCTGCTCCATCCGGAAGCCGGATGGAGCTCCGTCCTCTGCCCGGGCGTGATCTTCCCGAACGAGCTCCATTTTCGGGATCAAGTGGCAAGCACCCGGCAGTCCAGCGCAAGATATCGAGACTTCAGAGTCCCGCTGTCTCGAGCGGCCACTGATTGCGAAATGTTTTGCCGTCCGTATCGATCGCTTCAACCTGGATTTCGCCATTGCCGTGCACGGTGAAATCGAATCGGAAGTTGGGGTCTTCCGAAATCGATATTCCACCTTCCATGGAGAGGATCGGCCGGCCGGCTTGGGAGATCGACAGTTTCTGGACAAAATGCGCCGGTATGAAATATTGGGTCAGCGGATCCCGCTGCAGCCCCGAATTGTTAGGGTGCCGGATCATCAACTGCAGTTCCTCGGTCTTGGTCATCGTCTCTTTGGGCGGGAACTGGCGCAGCTTCATCTGACCCATTGTCGCGTTGGCCTCGTCCTGGTTCTTGACCGCAGGGGCGGAGCAGCCACCTGACGCCTTGACGAAGGTCTGTACCATATGGAGTTGACCACCCTGCGTCTCAGCGATGGCGCGCAGATAGGAATAGTCGTTGACGCGCACGCGCGTCGACAGATGCGTCACGCCGGCATCCTTGCCGAGCTGGAACGTTGCCGCCACCGGTGCAGGGTTCGCATCGATGATCAAGGTAACGGATTTGATGCCGTCTGGCGCCTTGGCTGGATCGAGATAGATATCGACGGGCACGATGGCGGCATCCTGCGCCCGCTTCGGTGCTTCGATCCGGACGACGCCGGTATCGACCAGAATTGCCCGATCGCCGAACACGTCGCCCTTCAAGTCATGCCAGATTCTATCCGAGGACGCGGTTGTTTGCTGTGCGTTGGCGGCTCCCGAGGAGCCGAGCAACGTGCCGATGGTCAAGATGATCGCGGTGAAAACGGATGCGAGCGGCAAGGCGAGCTGCCGGCTCGAGTAAGCTTGATTTTGCATTTCGATGCCTCCACCAATGCAAGAGAGGTGGTGCCCAGGCTGGCGTTGAGGATAAGCCTTTGGCGACGCCTTGGCAAATCGCCGTGCTTTACGGCCGCCTGGCGCATGTCGGCGTCGTCTATTCCCATTCGAGTTCGGCAAATGCGGCCGTTGCGTTGCGCTCGTTGTAATCGTCGAACAGGTGCCAATTGTCCCGTTCGCTTCCGCCTGCGGTTTTGACTGCTTCGCGCAGCGGCGTTCCGTCGGCGATCGCCTTGCGGATATCGCGCGCCAGAACCTCGAAATAGCGTCGCTCCCCCGCCAGTGCCTGTGGCCAGTCGGCCGTTACAGGACCATGACCTGGAACGACGCGCGCGGCGTCGATCGCGGTGAGTGCATCCATCTGGCGGAGCCATCCAAGCAGTGATCCGTCGAGCGTCGGCAAGGAGCCCATGAACACCAGATCGCCGGCAAAGAGCGTTCTGGTCGTGGTATCGAATACGGTCAGGTCGTTGTCGGTGTGCGCCGCCTTCCATGCCCGCAGTTCGATCGTGCGCCCGCCGAGGTCGAGTTGCAGGTGATCGTCGACCAGCCTGGTCGGCGACACGATCTCGACCCCCTCCATCAGCGCCTCGCCAAGCTGTTCGCGATAGTTGTGCAGATAGAACGCGCCACGCGCGTCGAGGGCGCGCGGCAGATTGCGGTGACCGACGATGGTCGCGCCGATCTCCCGGAATGCCGCATTGCCGAAGATGTGGTCGGGGTGCATGTGGGTGTTGACCAGGAAGCGAACCGGCTTTGCGGTTACCTTTCCGATCGCGGCGAGAAAGGCGTGCGCCTCGATCAGGCTGCCACCGCTGTCGATGACGGCAACCGCATCGGTACCGATGACGGCGCCCAGATTGCAGATCGCACCGTCGTTGGCGGCGGTCATCAATTCATCCGTGCCCTGGAAGGCGAAGACGCCGTCGGCGATCTGCCTGAGCGAGAATCCCAGGTTGCCAGCCGCGGCTCGTCCGAGGCAGCACGGCATCAAGGCGGCGCTGGCGGCGGTACAGGCGAAGCCACTCACAAGCCTGCGTCTTAGCCGATCGATCGACATGAAGGCCTCCGATATGCATTTCACCTGCAGGCGATCAGGTGACGTCCGGAAATCTATGATGGAACGACCGCAGAAGGTCGCTCATCACCTGCGAATTGCGATGTTGCCGTGGCAACCGTACGTCGAACACGCCGAGCACATGGGTTGGCCGCGGCGCGAGCACGATGATGCGGTCCGAGAGCATCAGTGCCTCGCGTAGATTGTGGGTCACCATCAAGGCGGTCGTGGGCCGTGCCGACCACACGGTCAAAAGCAGATGCCGAAGCCGCTCGGCGGTCTGTTCGTCGAGCGAGACAAAGGGTTCGTCCAGGAAAAGCACCGCCGGCTCCGTGGCGAAAGCCCTGGCAAGTGCTGCCCTGCGCGCAAGGCCGAGCGACAGTTCGGCAGGATAGAGCGAGCGCATGGCCGCGAGGCCGAGCGTGTCGAACAGCCCGTCGAGATTTTTCGCCCTCAAGCTTTTCGGCAACGCCAGCCTGACATTCTGCTCCACCGTTCGCCACGGCAGCAGGGTCGGTTCCTGGAATACGGCGGCGATGCGGTTCGAACCTCCTTGCGGCAACTGGAAGGAGCCGGAAAAGTCTTTGTCCAAGCCAAGCAGGATACGCAGCGTCGTGGTCTTGCCGCAGCCCGACGGTCCAAGCAAGCAGGCGAATTCGCCTTGCCGGACCTCGAAGGAAAGGTCCTGAAGCGCCGTGATCGAGACGCCTCGCGCGGACCTGAAGGTCTTTTCGGCGATGTCGACCTTAAGCGGGACGACGGCGCCAACGGGTTGCATGTCGTTCAACGGGCTGCACCAGGAGAAGTTCAATGACAAGCATCACCGCCACGAAAGCCAGCGTGTAGGCAAGAATGGCGGCGACATCGAAAAGCTGGAAATAGAGATGGATCTGGAAGCCGACACCGTTCGAGCGGCCGAGCAGTTCGACGACCAGGACGATCTTCCAGATGAGGGCGATGCCGGATCGCGACGCGGCGGCAAGATAGGGCTGCAATTGCGGCAGCAGGATATGGCGGATGCGATCAAGGCGGCCGAAGCGATAGACGGTGGCCATCTCGGCATAACTTGGATCAAGCGTCCTGGCGCCTTCACGCATCGTCACCACGACATTCGGGATCTTGTTCACCGCCACCGCGCCGATCGCCGCCGCCTCGTTGAGGCCGAACCAGATGTAGCCGAGGACGATGACCACCAGCGCCGGGATGTTGAGGAACAGGATCACCCACGGGTTGAAAAAACGGTCGACGCGACGATAGCTGCCGAGCAAAACGCCGATGACGGATCCGATGATCATTGCGACGATATATGCTGCGGCGACCCGGCCGAGGGTCACGCCGAGATGGTAAAAGAGGTCGCCGCTCGCAGCCTCCCTGAGAAGCACCTGCCAGACCTGCCCAGGTCCTGGAAAGGCACGGCTTGGCCAGACGCCTGCCGCAAGGTTCCACAGCAGGCAAAGCCCGAGCAGGGAAACCGCTACGGTCAGCGCGGGCGCCAGTGCCGTCGCCAGGCTGCGTCGGCCGGACATGCTCGGCGGGGCATCACGCGTGCCGTCGGTTTCCGATGCGGTCATTTCCAGGGTTCCTGCCAGAATGTGCCGGGCGCCATCTCCGCCGCGCTGCCGACCAGCTTCGCGCCGCCGATCGCCGCCAGCACATGGTATAGCCTGCCGGCGTCAGCCGCTTCCTCGGCGACCGACCGTCTGGGAATGCCCTGACGATAGCGATCGCGCAGTTTTTCCAGTTCCTTGCCTTCCGCGCGAATGATCGGCGCCAGACGCAGCCATTCGTCATCGGATCTGGCCAGCAAGTCTTTGGCTTGCGCGGACGCCCTCACGAACCCCCTGACGGCATCGGGGTTCTCGTTCGCCCATTGGTCATGGAAGACGTAACCGAGCGCCGACACGGGTCCAAGAGCCCCAAGCGTCTTTGCCGCGTCATTCACGCCGATCAATCGACGGAAGCCATTGGCCTCGAGACGGGCGCAAAAATGCCAGAAATTCAGCACTGCATCGAGTTCGCCCTGTATCGCCT
>NZ_RZPF01000188.1:0-9432 GCF_004022735.1 Mesorhizobium sp. M7A.F.Ca.AU.001.01.1.1 | reverse complement strand
GGCGGCAGCGTCGGGAACATTGGCCATCGTCACCATGCGCTTGATGATTTCTCCACGCATCGGCTTGGTCAGTGTCAGCAGCACGCTCGCCGCCACCTGCGGCGCCAGCTTCGACAACACCATGGCCGCTGTCTGCGGATGCTCACCGGCCAGGAAGGCGCCAAGCCGCGCCGGTTCGAGCTTTTCGAGCTCGGGCCAGATCGGCGGCGGGCCTTCCGGTGCGACCTCGAATTTCCTGTCGCCCATGATCGCGCTCATCTCTTCGGGCGAGAGCGATTCGTTGAGGATGGTGTCCATCCTGTCGGCGGAATCGAGCAATCCCGCCCCTTCGGTGAATTCGGCCTCGAACTCAGCGACAATGCGCTCAAGATCGCTTTGCGGAATCGTCCGCAGCAGCCGGGCGCCCTCGATCAGGGCCTTCAGTTCTTCCTGCTTGAAGAATTTCAGCAGGCGGCTGGCCGACGGCTTGCCCATCGCCACAAGTATGGCGGCCGCCTTCTGCGCGCGGGTCAAGGTCACCGGCGTCGTCATGCCACTCGCCTCCGCTGCCACCGGCAAGCCCCGCAAACCATGTCTAGGCGCCCTTCGTGCCGGCGATGATTTCGGTCAGCCTGATGCCGAAGCGCGAAGGATCGCTTTCCAGAACGGTTATCTCGCCGCGCGCGATCTTTCGGCCGTTGACCACGACGTCGACAGGTTCGCCGATGCGGCGATTGAGCGCCACGGTCGACCCTTTTTGCAGCGCCATCAGATCGGAGACCGGCATCTCGGTGCTGCCGAGGATGATCTGGACATCGACGGGGATGTTCATGATCACGCTCGAATTGGCCGATGAGGCCGCCCTGAACGCCGCATCGGGACGTTGCTCCTCTTCATGCAGGACCCCGCGCAACTCTTCGATGGCACGGTCGAGTTGCTCGTCCGGCTGGTCGAGGTCGGCTTCCGCCTTGGTTTTGGCCATGATCGTCTCCAAATGCTCAGGCGCGTCCGGCGGCAGCCGGCATCAGCCCGTCGATAAAGTCCTGCCCGGCATCGTAAGGTTGCCTGATCCGGACGGTGTAATTCTGTCCCAGTTTGCCGAACTCGCATACGAACAGCGTCTTGCCCCGTGCGCTGAGACGCGCCTGGGACTGGGCCGTTTCCTCGAATTCGATGACGTCGCCGATTTCGAAACCGGCGAGGTCGCCGAGCGTCAGCCGCGCCAGCGGCATCGTGGCCTCGAGCGCCACGGTGGAGCGCATCACCTCTTCCGAAAAGCGGGCGCGCCAGCTGGGGCCGTGATCGTCGTCGCTGACAGGCACGGCTCCGTCGCGGCTGGCCAGCACGACGCGCTGCGGCATCGTCACCGTCACGGTGCCACTGTCGGCCGGCGTCGAGATGCCAAGCACGATGCGGATTGCCGCGCCATCGCGCAGCACGTACCGCTTCGCCTCGGTGCCCGACATTGCCCGCGGCGCGGGCAGGCGCAGGTCGAGCGAACGCTTTCCCGATCCGTTGAGGGCCTGTGCGACCTGCTGGAACACCATGGTCGAAACATCGATTTCGATTTGCGACAGATCGCGTTCGATCGGCGATGCCGGCAGATCCGGGTCGCCGCCGAACAGCGTGCAGACCATGATGGCGATCGCCGGAGCATCGATTACCAGGGTCATCGCATCGGAGGACGCCGACGAGCCGATCACGGTCATCGCAAACGTGTCGCCGGCACGCGAACGCGCCTCGGGAACGCGGCTGACCTCGATCGCTTTGAGATCGACGACGACCGGAACGCCAAACTCGCTGGTCAGGGTTTTCTGCAGCAGCGGCACGGCGCGTTCGGCCATGGCGCGGCCTGCGTCGATGACCTGCGCGGCCTCACCGCTGTCGCCGACCAGACGCTCGATGATCAGCGAGCGCGCTTCCGCTGGACTGCCCAGGCTGGTCATGACAGTGCCGGGACCGATCTGTCGCGCATCGTTCAGGCGGCCTTCTTTTCGACGGTGCCGGTATTCATCGTGCTCTGCTCGACCGCGTCGATCGTCGGCCGTTCATAGGACGAGATGGTCTTGCGGCCGAACTCGATCGCCACCTGCGGCAGCGCGCCGTTCATGTAGGCCAACAGCGTCTGCTTGACGATGATATAGAGGCGGTTCTTCTTCTCGCGCACTGTCTTGATCTTGGTGGCGACCGGTCCGACCACAGAATAGGACAGGAAGATGCCGAGGAACGTTCCGACAAGCGCGGCACCAATCAAACCGCCGAGAATTTCCGGCGACTGGTCGAGCGCGCCCATCGCCTTGACCACGCCGAGCACGGCGGCGACGATGCCGAGCGCCGGCAGGCCATCGCCCACCGCCACCATCGCGTGATAGGCCTTCATCTTGTCGGACCTGATGGTCTGGATTTCTTCGTCCATCAGCGCCTCGATCTCGTGCGAGCGGGCATTGCCGATGATGATGATGCGGCAGTAGTCGCAGATGAAATGCGTCAGATCGTGGTTATGCAGCACGGTTGGGAACGCCTGGAAAATCGCCGACTCTTCCGGATTGTCGATATGCGCCTCGACCTCGCTGCGGGATTTCGAGCGCAGCTCGCGCATCAGCGAGTGCAGCACGCCGAGCGTTTCGAGATAGTCCTGTTCCTTCGGCACCGCCTGCTTGAAGGCTTCGAGAATGCCCTTGCCGGTATCCTTGACCGTCTTCATCGGATTGGCGACGAGGAAGGTGCCAAAAGCCGCACCACAGATGATCACTGCCTCCCAGGGCTGGATCAGCACGTGAAGATGGCCGCCCATGGCCATGAAGCCGCCAAGGACGCAGCCGAGCGTTACCACCAGTCCAATCAGAATGCCCACGACAGGTCCTTCCGCATTTCACATCAGGAGCTAGGGATAGCCCCCGTGCCTTGTGTGAGGCTTGAATCGAAGGCGTCGGAGACGATTCAGTTTCGCGCAAGGAAGTAGGGGTATTGTCCGGACATAGCTTCGGCCGGAGGCACCTCTTTGCTTAATACCTTTACCAGCTACCAGCTCATCACCAGGGACATTTCAAAGTCGATCGACAGGATCGAGCAGCAGCCCGTGGTTGATCGCGACACCAAGTATTATCTGGACAACATCACCAAGGTGAAATCGATCGACGATTTCGTCAAGAATGACCGTTTGTTCAAATATGCCATGAAGGCCTACGGGCTCGAGGACATGGCTTACGCCAAGGCCTTCATGGTCAAGGCACTCAAGGAAGGCGTCTCCGATCCCAACAGCTTCGCCAACAAGCTGACCGACAAGCGTTACGCCGAATTCGTCAGGGCCTTCAATTTCGCCGCCAACGGCACCAGTACGACTGTCTACAACAAGGCGCAGCAACTGGTGACCAGCAACTATGCGCTGCAAGTCCAGATCGGCGCCTCGCAGAAGGGGCTCCCTTACTACCAGAGCGAAACCGCCTACTACGTCACCAACATCGCCAAGGTTAGATCGGTCGACGACCTGATGGGCGACAGCCGCCTGCTGACATATGCGATGGCCGCTTTCGGACTCGACGCCGCAACCGAACCTGCCGCAACCGTCAAGGCGATGCTCGAAGGTGGCGTCAGCGATCCCGACAGTCCCGCCAACAAACTGCCCGACAAGAGCTACGCCAAATTCGTCGCAGCCTTCGACTTCGCCCAGTATGGCGATCAGACGACCATGCGCGACGATGTCCAGCAGGCGGTGCCGAAAGGATACATGGCCGGAGCCGGACTGACATTGGTCGAGCCAAGCGCGCAATATATCAAGGGCGAGGCCGATTATTACGCGGCAAACATTTCCAAGGTGACGTCGATCGACAACCTCATGGCGGACAAGCGCCTGCTCACCTTCGCCATGGCTTCCTACGGACTTGATGCGTCAACCGAAACGCCGCAGCAGATCCGCACAATGCTCGAGGGCGGCGTCAGCGACCCCGACAGCCCAGCAAACAAGCTGACGGATAAACGGTACGCCAACTTCGTCACGGCCTTCAACTTTGCCCAATATGGCGATCAGACAACGTCGCGCGACGAAGTGCAGAAAGACACCCCGAAAATCTATACGACGGAGTCGGCGCTTGGCCTGATCGCGCCGAATGCGGACTACATCAAGTCGGAGACCGCGTACTACCTTGCCAACGTCACGAACGTGAAATCCATCGACGACCTGATGGCCAACAGCCGATTGTACAACTACGTGCTCTCGGCCTACGGACTGGACCCGGCGACGGAAAGCAAGGACCTCATCCGCAACGTTCTTGCCGGCGGCATTCGCGACGCCGACAGCGTCGCCAACAAGATGACCAACAAGGCCTATGCCGGGCTGGCCGCCGCCTTCAACTTCGAACAACATGGCGAAGCGGCCACCACCATCAATCCGGCGCAGCAGCCGACCGTCGACAAATACATGCGCCAACTGGCTGCGCCGCAAGAAAAGCGAGACGGCGAGCGAAATGACCAAGGCGTTCAAGGAACACTGAGTTGCCGGGCTCGCATTTCCGGCCTCCTCCAGGCTCGCCTGCCGCAACGGCAGGAACCAACCGCCTGAATTCGCGTTGACGTAAACGTCAACGCAAAGCTATATGCGGCAGCGACCGTGATCGCGAAACCGCGGCACGGGCTTCGGCTGGATCGAAGCGCCGTTGCGAGACAGATGCAACCAGACAAGGAGAACAGCGTGAGCGTTCAGGAGATTGCCGAGAAGATCAAGTCGCGCGTGGCCAGCAGCGGGTTCGATCGTTCCGTGAAATTCGACACCGGCAGCGACGGCGTCATCGTCATCGACGGCGCAACCGTCTCGAACACCGATGCACCCACCGACTGCACCATCAAGCTCTCGCTCGACGATCTCGATTCGCTGATCGCTGGCGACCTGAACCCGACAATGGCGTTCATGACCGGCAAGATAAAGGTCGAAGGCGACATGACCGTTGCCATGGCGCTCAGCCAGCTGATCGGCTGAAGGCATGCAGGCGCCCAAGGTGGCGCCCACCAATCGCGAAAAAACGCCGCCTTTTCGGGCGGCGTTTTTGCATGAAATGCTGGCGGCTTCGTATCTCAGGCCGCCGATATCAATTCCTGCGCCTTCAGCTTGCGGCCGGCCGCCCTCAGCGTGCCGTGCACGCCGTCAAGCGCGCCTTCCACCAGTTCCAGCGCCAGCAGGCGGTGCCGCTCATAGGGTCCCGGCATGGCAAGCGAACCGGTCTTCTCGGCCGAGAAGCCGAAGCGCGCGTAATAGGGCGCATCGCCGACCAGAAGGATCGCGGCATGGCCAAGACGTGCCGCCTCGGCGATGGCATGGCGCATCAGGGCCGAGCCGATGCCGGCGTTCTTGAGCGACGGATCGACGGCAAGCGGGCCAAGCAGCAGCGCAGCCGCACCGCCCTCGCCCAGCCTGACGTCCCACAGCCGCACGGTGCCGGCGACGCCGCCCGAGCCATCGCGGGCGACGAAGACCAGGCCTTCCGAGGGCCGCCGGCCACGCCGCAGCTTCTCCGACGACTTTTTCCTGCGCTTCGGCCCCATCGCCCGATCGAGCAACGCCTCGCGCGCCGCAACATCGGCGGCGGTTTCGGCAACCATCACAAAGGCCGGTGCGTGGCCCCCAATTTCAACTGGCATTTCCATTTCCGTAATCCCTGGCGAGCGGAGATCTGTTCCACAGGCGAGCCCGGGTGGACGAAAGTCGCCCACCTGGGATGATCTGATCGGCTCTCTCAGCGCATTTTCAGGCGAAGTTGTGTCCGGTTCGCCGTTCGAAAATGCGCTGAGCAAGCGCCGTCAGATCACGTAGGATCGGAGAGGCTCGAAGCCGTTGAAGGCGACCGCCGAGTAGGTGGTCGTGTAGGCGCCGGTGCCTTCGATCAGCACCTCGTCGCCGATGGTCAGCGACAAAGGCAGCAGATAGGGCGTCTTCTCGTACATCACGTCGGCCGAATCGCAGGTCGGGCCGGCGAGCACGCAAGGTGCGGTCTCCGTGCCGTCATGCGCGGTGACGATCGGGTAGCGGATCGCCTCGTCCATCGTCTCGGCCAGGCCGCCGAACTTGCCGATGTCGAGGAACACCCAGCGCACATTGTCGTTGGCGGCCTTCTTCGAGATCAGCACGACTTCCGACTTGATGACGCCGGCATTGCCGACCATGCCACGGCCCGGCTCGATGATGGTCTCCGGAATGGCATTGCCGAAATGCTTGCGCAGCGCCGAGAAGATCGCCTGGCCATAGGCCTGGGCGGCCGGCACGTCACGCAGATAGCGCGTCGGGAAACCACCGCCCATATTGACCATCTTCAAGACGATGCCTTCCTCGGCGAGCGTCGCGAACACCACCTTGGCGTCGGCCAGCGCGCGGTCCCAGGCGGTCAGGTCGGTCTGCTGCGAGCCGACATGGAACGACACGCCATAGGCGTCGAGGCCGAGCCCCTTGGCATGGCGCAGCACGTCGACGGCCATCGCCGGCACGCAGCCGAACTTGCGCGACAGCGGCCACTCGGCGCCCTCGCCATCGGTCAGCACGCGGCAGAACACGCGCGCACCGGGCGCGACGCGGGCGATCTTCTCGACCTCTTCGACGCAATCGACGGCGAACAGGCGGATGCCGAGCTGGTAGGCGCGTGCGATGTCACGCTCCTTCTTGATGGTGTTGCCGAAGGAGATGCGGTCCGCCGGTGCACCAGCGTCCATCGCCATCTCGACTTCGGCAACGGAAGCGGTGTCGAAGGACGAGCCCATCGCAGCAAGCAGGCGCAGGATTTCCGGCGCCGGGTTTGCTTTCACCGCATAGTAGATCCTGGAATCGGGCAGCGCCTTCTCGAAGGCGCGGAAATTGTCGCGCACGACATCGAGGTCGACGACGAGGCAGGGGCCGGTCGGACGTCGGGTGGCGAGGAAGTCAAGGATGCGCTGGGTGGCCATCGGGGTCTCTCCATCAGCGCCTTTCGGCGCGCAATAAGGCTGCGGGACGCGGGCTGTCGGCCTCGCGAACTCGCGGTGGACAAAGGCGGGACGGAAATCCATGGAACCAGCCGGTGGAGACCCCGGAACCATGAAGCGCCGTCTCGCGGCGGTGAACCTTGGCCTTGCCCGGCCTCGGTTCGCTTTGTCTGCCTTGGCTTGGATGGGAGACCCGTCCGCACTGCCGGCAATGAAGGTGTGCCTCTTCAGTAACCCCGGTTTTTGGACAACCGGCAGAACACCAGAAAGGCCCGCACCGTCGTTGCTTCAAGGTGTCCTCGGGCTGGCGGTTGGCCGCTAGACCGACTGGAGGGGTTGGCTCCAGTTACCTTACCGATTTCCCTCACCATTCGAGGATCGGCGGACACCCACAGGCACGTGCGACTTTGGGCAAGCGCGATATAAGGGCGAAGACTTTCACAATCAATAAAAATCGTATCGCAGGTTGTAAAATTTCTGGCGTCGAACAATGTTGCGGCAACCGTATCCGGATATCGAACGATGACAGGCACGCACGGCCCTCTCAACGCCTTTCTCGATCTTCGCCAGATGCCCGTGGCACATGCCCAGCTCGGCCCGTTGGCCGGCCTGCGGCTGGCCGTCAAGGACATATACGACGTCGCCGGCTACCGCACCGGTTGCGGCAATTTGCAAAAATTCGCCGAAAGCCACGCAGCCTCGCGCACCGCACCCGCCGTGCAGATGATCCTCGATGCCGGCGCACGCTTCGTCGGCAAGACGCAGACCGACGAGCTCGCCTTCGCGCTGTTCGGTCAGAATGCGCATTTCTCGTTTCCGGTGAACCCGGCGGCACCCGACCGCGTCACCGGCGGCTCCTCATCGGGGTCGGCGGCGGCGGTGGCGGGCAGGCTGGCCGATATCGCCACTGGTTCCGACACCGGCGGCTCGATCCGCGCGCCGGCGAGCTTTTGCGGACTGATCGGGCTGCGCACCACGCATGGCCGCATTTCGCTCGACGGCACGATGAAGCTGGCGCCGAGCCTTGACACGTTCGGCTGGTTCGCCGACGACATCGAGACCTACGAGACCGTCGGCAAGCTGCTGCTCGGCCGCGATCCGCACCAGCACGTGTTGGACCGGCCGCTGGCGCTGGATTGGCTGGACGGGCTGGTCGCCCGCCCGGCGCTGGCCGAATATGCCGGAATGAAGGGGCTGGCGGGCGCGGTTTTCGGCGCGCCGGCGACGCCGGCAATCCGCTTCTCCTCATCTCCCGATGAACTTTACTGGTGCTTTCGCCGGCTGCAGGCCAGGGAGGCCTGGGCGGTGCATGGCGAATGGATCACCAGCGGCGAGCGCGGCCTCGGCACCGGCGTCGAGGAGCGTTTCGGCTTCGGCCGCGCCGTCGACGACAAGACGGCGCAGGCCGAGAAGGTGCGGCGTCTGACCTTTCGCGGCGAACTGAGCGCCCTGCTCGGCAAGGACGGCTTCCTTGTCCTGCCGACGGTGCCTGGTCCGGCGCCTTACGTGGACAGCACGCCGGAGCAGTTCCAGGCCTATCGCGAACGGGCGCTCCAGCTTCTGTGCCTGGCCGGCCTGTCCGGTTTTCCACAGATCACACTGCCCGTCGGCTCGGTCGCCGGCGCCCCGTTCGGCCTGTCGCTGCTTGGCCCTTCCGGCAGCGACATTGCCCTGATACGGCTCGGCCGGAAACTTCTCGACGCGGCACGAAAGGCCTGACCATGGACACACTGACGCGCATGCGCGCCTTCATCGACGTGGTCGAGGCCGAGGGCTTTTCCGCGGCGGCGCGCAAGATCGGCCGCTCCAAGGCCTTGCTGTCGAAATATGTGCGCGAGCTGGAGGACGAACTCGGCGCTTTGCTGCTCAACCGCACCACGCGCCAGTTCTCGATGACCGAGGCCGGCCACACCTATTACCGGCGCGCCTCGGAGATCGTGCGCGAGGTCGACAGCCTGGCCGACGCGGTGCGCGAATCCTCCGGCGACGTGCGCGGCCGGATCAAGCTGTCGGCGCCGCGCACCTTCGCCGACGCGCCGATCGGCCAGTCGCTGATCGACTTCGCCAAGCAGCATCCCGACATCGTGCTCGACATCCAGCTCGACGACCGCTTCGTCGATCTGGTCGAGGAAGGCTTCGACCTTGCGGTGCGTATCTCGCGGCTGGAGAACTCGTCGCTGATCGCCAGGCGTCTGGCGCCATTTTCGATAAAGCTCTGCGCCTCCCCCGAACTGATCGCCAAGCATGGCACGCCGACACGGCCGCAGGATCTCAGCCGCATGCCTTGCATCGTCGACACCAATGGCCGCGGACTGAACAACTGGCCGTTCAAGGGCGACAATGGCGATCCGGTCAGCGTTTCGGTGTCAGGTCCGATCGAGGTCAACAGCCCGATGACGGCGAGAGCCGCGGCCGTGTCCGGGCTGGGATTCACCGTCCTGCCGGATTTCATTGCCGCGCCCGATCTCGCGAGCGGCCGGCTGGTGTCGGTGATGGATGACCGTATCCTGT
>NZ_RZPF01000187.1:0-9453 GCF_004022735.1 Mesorhizobium sp. M7A.F.Ca.AU.001.01.1.1 | reverse complement strand
ATACCTTCCTGGGGGATCGCTGTCCGCATCGTGGCGGCAGCGTCAGTTCGATCATCGATAACAGCTTGACCCGCCGCCGGCGGTCGGGCATCGAGCCCGCTCAATTCGCCGCTGCATGCATCCCGAGTCGCGGCGCAGAAACGATGTGGAGAAAAATATGGCCGACGATATCACCGATACCAGCCAGACTGTTGCCGCCGGCCAGCTGCGTGCCTTCATCGAGCGCATAGAGCGGCTCGAGGAAGAGAAGAAGACCATTTCCGACGACATCAAGGAAGTGTTCGCCGAGGCCAAGGGCACAGGCTTCGACACCAAGGCGATGCGCACGATCATCCGGCTGCGCAAGAAGGACCAGGCCGAGCGTCAGGAAGAGGAAACCATCCTCGATCTGTACAAGGCCGCACTCGGCATGGTGTAGAGACCGTCTGGAAATTCTACTCCGGCGGCCATCTGGTGGCGTTTTCTGCGCTTCCCTAGTTCTACTGCAATGCAGTAGAACTGAGCTCACGTACTTTAAGTACGCTCCGCTCCGGTTCTCGAAACCACCACCATATGACTCGCCGGAGCGAATTTCGAAACAGTCTCCGGCCGAGCATGATGCCGGAGCGAGCATCGAGCCATGAGCGAATTCGACTTCGGCGCCCGCCGCGCCTCTGAATTCCGCCAGCGCGGCTTCTGGACGCTGTTCGCCGAGCGGCATCCGGAAGAAAGGGCTCTGATGGCGAGGCGCGGACCCTGGTTCTGGCAGCGCGGGCTGCCCGATTTCGCCTTGGTCCTTTCCATGTATGTCGCGCCGGCGCAGAGCCAGGTCGGCGTCTTCTTCGGCCGCAACGAGAAGTTCGGCGCCACGCAAGCGTGGTCGCGGTTGAAACCGTTCCAGCCTGATATCGAAGCCCGGCTGAAGCTCAGGCCGGAACAGAGTTGCGAGGATCTCGGCATCAATTCGATGTGGCGGGTGAACTGCTATGCCGAGGACAACTGCCAGCCATGGCCGACTGGCTGGTGACCGAATGTTCGCGTTTCGAGCGCGCGGTAACCGAAGTCCTGAGGCAGGGATAGACATCCGGTGTTGCCAGAGGGTATCGGCTCCTTTTTCCGCTCACGCTGGCAAGGCCAGGTGCCGCTCGACCGGCTGTTCTGGCGCGACCTTGTTCTTGTCGGCACGGCGCTCAACGTCGCATCTCTGGTGGCCGCGATCGTCCTGCTCGGACTGAAGCTGCCGCTGGCGCTGGTTCTGGCGGTGCATTTCGCACCGGTGCCCTACAACCTCTTTCTGACCTTTTCCGTATGGCGAACCACGGAAAAGGCCGGTGGCGCCAAGGCCTCACTGATGACGCTCGGCGCCACATTATGGCTGATCCTGACGGTCGTGGTCTGAGAGCGGACACGGGCGCCCACCGCGTTCGCCGGGTTCGGCCGGGGGGCAATGAAAAGGGCGGCCGCAGCCGCCCTTTTCATTCATTCAATCGAATTTCGGTTCAGGCCGCCGGCTCGAATTTCAGCGCCACGCCGTTGATGCAATAGCGCAGGCCGGTCGGCGGCGGGCCGTCCTCGAAGACATGGCCGAGATGGCTGCCGCAGCGGGCGCAATGGCATTCGGTGCGAACCATGCCGTAGCTGCGGTCGACGGTGTTTTCGACCGAACCCGGCACCGGGTCGTTGAAGCTCGGCCAGCCGGTGCCGCTCTCGAACTTCAGCTTGGATTCAAACAAAGGCTGGTCGCAGCCGACGCAGGAAAAGGTGCCGGCGCGCTTCTCGTAGAGCAAAGCGCAACTTCCCGGCCGCTCGGTGCCGTGGCCGCGCATGACGGCATACTGCTCCGGCGTCAGCCGGGCGCGCCATTCGGCGTCGGTGCGGGTTACAGGGTAGGTGTGGGTGTCCATTCGATCTCCTCAGCCTTGCCGGCTCGCCACTACAGCGCCGCGCGCCCATCGGACGCGCAAAGGACGCTGTAGTACTTTGGTTTTGCGCATGATCCTTTCCGAACCGGAGGTTCGGGACCATGCGCGGATTGCAACCTCATATTCGCACCAAGATAGGCATTTGTTACGCGATTTGCCCGCATTTTCGATCGTGATCTTTATGCGATCGCCCTGAGATAGCGATCGACCGAAGCAGCGAACGCCGCTTTTGCGCCCCCGATGACATTCTGGTTCCACCATGCACCATAGATATGGTCGAACGCGAATGGCTCCAGTGCCGCCGCGATGCGGCGCACGGCCGCTGCATTGAGCGGAATGTAGTTCGGATAGCTGTACATGAAGCTGACATGGTGGCGCGTCGGCGTCACCTGCAAGATATCGCCGGCCAGCAAGACGTCGCCGACATCGCGTTTCCAGTGCAGCACCTGACCGCCGGCAAAGTGGCCGCCGCAGCGGATGAGCGTCAGCGAAGGGTTTATGGCCAGCGTCTCGCCTTCCCAACTGACGATCGCCTTGTGCGGTCGCATGATCCATTGGCGGTCGTCGGCATGGGGATAAATCGGCACGCCGCCAAACGCCTCGCTCCAACTGGCCATCACCGAATAATAGTGGCAGTGCGAGATGGCGATCGCCGCCAGGCCACCGCGGCGGTTGATCTCGGCCACCGCCTCGTCGCTGACCATCGAAACGCAGTCCCACAGCACGTTGCCGTGCGGCGTCTGCGCCAGCAGCGCCCGTTGGCCGATGGCGAAGCGCGGCTCGATGCCGAAGCCGAGAACGCCGGCATCGTCCTTCATAACAAGCCGGTGTCCTTCGGCAAGTTCCTCCGGCGTGATCCACGCTTGGCCCTCCCAGCGCACATATTGGCGCTCGTCCTCGCAGATCGGGCAATGTTCTGGCGGCGTCTCTGTCGCCGCGAACTGGACGCCGCATTGCAGGCAGAGGAAGCAGGTCATCGGATCTCCTGTCGGTCTTTCAGTGCTTTCTTGAAAGCTGCTTGGTCGCGCCCTCCAGCCCGGCCAGCGTCAGCGGGAACATGCGGCCGCCGAAAATGTCGCGGATCATCGCAACCGAATGGGTGTAGCCCCAGTTCTTGGGATCTTCGGGGTTCAGCCATACCGCGTTCGGCCATTGCTGCAGCAGACGGCCGAGCCAGACGCTGCCCGCCTCCGGATTCCAGTGCTCGACCGAACCGCCGGGGTGAGCGATCTCGTAAGGGCTCATCGAGGCGTCGCCGACGACGATCACCTTGTAGTCCGGACCGTATTTGTGAAGCAGGTCGAAGGTCGGAATCACCTCGGCATGCCTGCGGCGATTGTCCTTCCACACGCCCTCATAGAGGCAGTTGTGGAAATAGAAATATTCGAGCTGGCGGAATTCGGCGCGGGCGGCCGAGAACAGCTCCTCGACGCTTTTGATGTGGTCGTCCATCGAGCCGCCGACATCGAAGAACATCAACAGCTTCACCGCGTTGCGCCGCTCTGGCCGCGTCTGCACGTCGAGATAGCCGTGTTCGGCCGTGGCGTGGATGGTTCCGGGCAGGTCGAACTCTTCCTCGGCGCCCTCGCGCACCCAGCGACGCAGGCGTTTCAGCGCGATCTTGATGTTGCGGGTGCCGAGTTCGACGGCATCGTCGAAATTCCTGAACTCGCGCTTGTCCCAGACCTTCACCGCGCGGCGGTTGCGGCTTTCATGCTGGCCGATGCGCACGCCTTCGGGATTGTAGCCATAGGCGCCGAATGGCGAGGTTCCGCCGGTGCCGATCCATTTCGAGCCGCCCTGGTGGCGACCTTTTTGCTCCTCGAGTCGCTGTTTCAAAGTCTCCATCAGCTTTTCGAACCCGCCGAGCGCCTCGACCAGTTTTTTCTCCTCGTCGGTCAGGTGCTTTTCGGCGAGGCGGCGCAACCATTCCTCGGGGATATTGGCGACGTCCAGCGCGTCCGGTCCGCCCAGCGCTTCAATGCCCTTGAAGACATGCGCGAACACCTGGTCGAAGCGGTCGATGTGGCGCTCGTCCTTCACCAGGGCGGCGCGGGCGAGGTAATAAAAACCTTCGACGTCGTAGTCGACCAACCCGGCTTCCAGCCCTTCGAGCAGCGACAGATATTCCCTGAGCGAGACGGGAACGCGTGCAGCCTTCAGTTCAAGGAAGAAGGGGATGAACATGGCCGGTTACAGCAAATCATACTCGATGAAGCCCGTGCGGCGGGCGACGTGGTCGTAAAGCTTGCGCGCGGTGGCGTTGGTCTCGTGCGTCATCCAGTAGACATTCTTGACGCCGATCTTTGCCGCCTCTTCCTTCACTGCGTTGATAAGGGCGGCGCCGATCCCCTTGCCGCGCACATCCGGGTCGGCGAACAAATCCTGCAGATAGCAGTTGTTTTTCTCCGACCAGCCGGAGCGGTGGTACAGGAAGTGCGTGAGACCGACCGCCTTGCCGTCCAGTGTGGCGATGAAGCCTTTTGGCTCGAATTCGCCCGGAGTGAACAGCCGCTTCCAGGTGACGGCGTAGACCTCTTCCGGCAGCTTCGTCTCATAGAAGGTGAGATAGTCGGTCCACAGGCGCCGCCAATCGGCGTGGTCGGACTGCGCGAGCGGGCGGACGATTATCTCGGACATTTCGTTCCCTCTGAAGTCTGGAACCCGATCCATACCAATAGAATCGGGATCAGGAACACCCTTGCCTATTCGGCAGGCGAATTATATTCGCGAAAAGCGGTCGCGAGCATGTGCAGCGCCTCCCGCGCCCGCGGCGGCAGAGCGTGCGACTGCAAAACGATCTCGGACGGGGGAATTGGTGGCAGGCCGAGTTTGCGGCCCACCTCGATCAAGCCCGGGGGCACAACCCGGTAAGCGAGGGCGGAAAGGGCAAAGCCCGCCGATACCGCGATGTTGACGGCAGCGCCGCCGCCGCCGACGAAAGCCTCATTCCAGGCGATGCCTGCCCGGTCCAGCGCTTCGACCGCTCTCATACGGTCCGGGCAATTGCATCTGGTGCTTAAAAGAGCCAGGCGCAGGGGCGTGCCTGGTCGCCATTCGAAGCCAGGTGCCGCGAACCAGCCATAGTGGGTGCGCGACAAAGCTTCACCGCGTCGACTGTCATCTTCCTGGTGCACAATCACCGCATCGAGTTCGCCGCGATCGAAAGCTTCTTCCAGCATGGAGCTGGTATCGATCCGTATGTTGAGCGCGAGCGACGGATCGTGGGCATGAAGCTGGGCGATCAGCGTGGAAAGCTCAGGCCCCGCGACATGATCGACGAAGCCGAGCGCAAGCCGACATGGCGCCGCGGAAAATTCCGCGACGGCGCGTTCATGGGCGGCAAGGAATTCGCGGGCCACGGGCAGGAAGACAGCCCCCCTTTCCGACAGTGCCACGCGGCGCGGGGTTCGTTCGATCAAACGTGCGCCGAGCTTTTCCTCGAGCCGCCGCAACTTGACGCTGATCGTCGCCTGGGTGCTGCCAAGTGCTGCAGCCGCCCGGGTGAAGCTCTGCAGGTCGGCCACCATGACGAAAGTGCGCACGGCATCGACATCGAGACTGGCCATCTCCGTCATTCCATTTTGTTATCTCTGAAATAGAAATGCATAGTCTTTTTTCATAGTAAAGCCTCGTCTATGTCATCTCGACCGCAGTTTGAAGAGCCAGCCCGGTTCCAGAATGCTTCGACAGAAAGTGATCGACATGACGTTTCAAATCGACCGAAACACCGTTGCGCTTGCCGGGGCCTGCCTTGCCTCGCTGCTGTTCGGCCTCGAAATCTCCAGCGTCCCGGTGATCCTTCCGAAACTGGAAAGCGTGCTCGCCGCCGACTTCAAGGATCTGCAATGGATCATGAACGCCTACACCATTGCCTGCACCACGGTGCTGATGGCGACAGGAACGCTGGCCGACCGCTTCGGCCGCAAACGGGTGATGGTGATCGCCACCATCGCCTTCGGGCTGGCCTCACTGCTGTGCGGCCTCGCGCCGAGCGCTTCGCTCCTCATCATTGCACGCTTCCTGCAAGGCCTGGCGGGAGGGGCGATGTTCACTTGCAGCGTGGCCGTCTTGTCCCACCAGTTTCAGGACGGCAGCGAACGCGGCAAGGCTTTTGTGGCCTGGAGCGTCGTCTCGGGGATCGGGCTTGGCTTTGGTCCCGCCATCGGTGGATTGATCGTCGCGTTCTCGAGCTGGCAGTGGGTGTTCCTCATCCATGTGCCGCTTGCCATCCTTGCGCTGGTCTTCATCGGTGCCGGTGTCACCGAATCACGCGACCACAATGCCCAGAAGCTTGACCGTGCCGGTATCCTGACGCTCTCGTTCGCGGTGTTCGGCTTCTCCTATCTGATCACGCAAGGGGCCGATCTCGGCTCTGGTGCCCGCATCGGCGTGGCAAGTGCTGCCGTGCTGGCCTTCGCCGCGTTCCTCGTTGCCGAGAAGATCAGCCCCTATCCGATGTTCGATTTCTCGGTGTTCCGGATCCGTCAATTTTCGGGAGCGATCATGGGCGGCATCGGCATGAATTTCAGCTATTGGCCGTTCATCATGTATCTGCCGATCTATTTTTCGGGTGTGCTCGGCTACGACAGCACCACGACCGGCCTGCTGCTGCTCGTCTACACGCTTCCCTTGATGCTGATGTCCTCGACCGCCGAGCGCCTGCGCGCCCGCTATCAGGCGCGGGTGGCGATCCCGCTCGGGTTGCTGACATTGGGGGTCGGCTTTATCGCCATGAGGATAGGTTCGAGCCTTGAGGGAGCCAGCTGGCTGACCATGCTGCCCGGTACGCTGATCGCCGGTATCGGTATCGGCCTCACCAACTCACCGACCACCAACACCACGACGGGTTCGGTGTCGCCGGATCGCGCCGGCATGGCTTCGGGCATCGATATCAGCGCGCGGCTGATCACGCTCGCCATCAACATCGCGGTGCTGGGCCTGCTGTTGACGCAGGGAATTGCTTCCTATCTCAAAACCGCATTGGGCACGGCCCTTGACCCGGACGAATTGCGCGCGTTGGCGGAAAAGATCGCCACCGGAAATCTCGATGGCCTCTCCCAATATTCGCCCAGGCTGGCGACCCTCGACCCGTCCGGCGCGCTTGCGCATGCCGCCTTGGTCAACGGTTTTGGCTGGGTCATGCTCTATAGCGGGATCGGCGTTCTTGCCCTTGCCGTCATCAGCTTCGTCGTCTTCGGCCCCAGAAACGTCGCGCCGCAAGAGGCAAGGGACCGTCATCGTGCTCAGGGCGCAAGCGAAGCTCGATCGTAGCAAGTGCCCGGCGCCTCACCCTTGCCTGCGCGCCATGAAGGCAAGCCGCTCGAACAGATGGACATCCTGTTCGTTCTTCAGCAATGCGCCATGCAGCTTGGGCAACGCGTTCTTCGGGTCGGCGCGCAGATCCTCGGGCGCGATATCGTCGGCGACCAGCAGGCGGATCCAGTCGAGCGCCTCGGAGGTCGACGGTTTTTTCTTCAGCCCCGGCACTTCGCGGATCTCGTAGAACTGGGTGAGGGCTGCCCGAACCAGGTTCTGCTTGATGCCGGGATAGTGGACGTCGACGATTCTGTGCAGCGTGTCGACGTCGGGAAAGCGGATGTAATGGAAGAAGCAGCGGCGCAGGAACGCGTCCGGCAACTCCTTCTCGTCGTTGGAGGTGATGATGACGATCGGCCTGACGGCGGCGCGGATGGTTTCGCCGGTCTCGTAGACGAAGAACTCCATCCGATCGAGTTCCTGCAGGAGATCGTTTGGGAATTCGATGTCGGCCTTGTCGATCTCGTCGATCAAGAGCACGACCTTCTTGCCGGCGGCGAAAGCCTCCCAGAGTTTGCCGCGCTTGATGTAGTTCCTGATGTCGTTGAAGCGCTCGTCGCCCAACTGGCTGTCGCGCAGCCGCGAGACGGCATCATATTCGTACAGGCCCTGCTGCGCCCGCGTCGTCGACTTGACGTGCCATTCGATGAGGTCGAGGCCGAGTGCAGCCGCCACCTGGCGGGCCAGTTCCGTCTTGCCGGTGCCGGGCTCGCCCTTGACCAGCAAGGGCCGCTCCAGCGCGATCGCCGCATTGACGGCCACCATCAGATCCTTGTCGGCGACATAGGCCGCCGTGCCTTCGAAACGCATTCTTGCTCCTCGGTTGGTCATCGCGACCGTAAGGACGAGGCCGTGCCTGTGCAAGGGTGAGGTGTTGGCGGCGCGAGGGCCTGAACCAACACGGAAAGAGTGCCCGTCTCACTGGCGCTTAGCCGGCCGGCAGCCTATATTGGGCGGGACGGTCTGTGCTTCCCGGCAGGAGAACATTTTCCCCGGGGCCTTAACGATCCTTAGGGAGCTGTCCCTGGGAAGACCCGTGGGTTTTCTCACACGGCGCCCACCTACTTTGTAGGTTCCCGGGATCGCTCTCTCCACCGGTTGTGTGGATCGTCACTTATTGCCACGCGTCCCGCATTTCGGTGGATGATTGCGGTGGAAAACGTCGCTCCCAACACTCCATCCAGATCTGACCTTTTCTACCCTGACTGCATGACCTCTCTCAAAGACCTCAAAAAGCAGCTTCGCCGCGAGGCCCTCGGACGCCGCGATGCGCTCGACGAATTCTGGCGGGTGGAGGTCGCGCTTGAAATGGCAGAGACGGCACGCGATCACCTCCACATTGAGCCGGGCCAGATCGTTTCCGGCTTCTGGCCGATGCGCTCGGAAGTCGACGTCAGGCCGCTGATGTTTGCCTTGCGCGAAAGGGGCGCGCGGCTTTGCCTGCCGGCCATTCTCGACAAAACCACGATCGTCTTTCGCGAACTGGTGCGCGGCGCGCCGATGGTCGAGATGGGTTTCGGCACGGTCGGCCCGCATGAAGAAGCAGAAGTGCTCGACCCCTCGGTGATGCTGGTGCCGCTCGCCGCCTTCGATGCGCGCGGCCATCGCATCGGCTATGGTGCCGGCTATTACGACCGCGCCATCGCCAAGCTGATCGACAAGGGACAGCCGCCGCGGCTGGTCGGCATCGCCTTCGACTGCCAGGAGGTGGCAATGGTGCCGGATGAGGAACATGACGTCGTCATTCCGGAAATACTGACCGAGAGCGGGTTGCGCCGCTTCGCGTCAAAATTGTAGATAAAAGGACGCATGATCTTTCACAGACGTCATGCAGCTTTTGCTTCGCTGACCTTCGGTGCGGGATCATATGAGACTTCTCTTCCTCGGTGACATGGTTGGAAAGACGGGACGGACGGCGGTGTGGGAACAACTGCCCGGCTTGATCTCCGACTTCAAACTCGATTTCGTCATCGTCAACGGTGAGAACGCCGCCGGCGGCTTCGGCATCACCGAAGATATCTTTCGCGAGACGATCGCGGCCGGTGCGGATGTCGTCACAACCGGCAACCATGTCTGGGACCAGCGCGACGCACTCGCCTTCGCGCCGCGCGAAGAGCGCTTCCTGCGCCCCTCGAACTTTCCCAAGGGCACGCCCGGGCGCGGCTCCGGCGTCTACATCGCCAGGAGCGGCGCGCGCGTGCTGGTCGCCAACATCATGGGCCGGGTGTTCATG
>NZ_RZPF01000186.1:0-9491 GCF_004022735.1 Mesorhizobium sp. M7A.F.Ca.AU.001.01.1.1 | reverse complement strand
CGCCCGAGGGTATGTTCGAATATCTCACGGCAAAATTGCCGCTCGGCCCGGTCATCAAGCCGGCGACGATGTCGGCGCAACCGGTCGAGCAGGCCGACGGCGCGGCAATCGACCGTACGGCAAAGCTGTTCATCGGCGGCAAGCAGGTACGGCCGGACGGCAATTATTCGCTCGCCATCGCCACCGCCAAAGGCAAGCTTGCCGGCGAAGTTGGGCTCGGTAGCCGCAAGGATATCCGCGATGCCGTCTCCGCCGCCCGCGGTGCCAAGGCCTGGCCGGAGGCGACCGCCTATAACAGGTCCCAGGTGCTCTATTATCTGGCCGAGAACCTTTCCGGCCGCGCCGGCGAGTTCGCCGCCCGTCTCACCGAATTGACCGGCGCCACGCCCAAGGCCGCGCGGGAAGAGGTAGAACAATCCATCGAGCGGCTGTTCCTCTATGCCGGTCTGGCCGACAAATTCGAGGGCCGCGTGCACCAACCGCCCGCGCGTGCCGTGACATTGGCGCTGCACGAGCCGGTCGGCGTCGTCGGCATCGTCGCGCCGGATGCCTCGCCGCTGCTCGGCCTGATCTCGCTGATTGCACCCGCACTTGCGATGGGCAACACCGTGGTCGCAGTGCCGTCGGAGCGCTACCCGCTGCTGGCGACCGATCTTTACCAGGTCATCGAATATTCCGACATTCCCTCAGGCGCCATCAACATCGTCACCGGTCGCAGCGCCGAACTCGCCGGCGTGCTGGCCAAGCATGACGATGTCGACGGGCTTTGGGTGTTCGCCGATGCCGAGACCTGCGCCAAGGCGGAAGCCGAGTCCATCGGCAACCTCAAGCGCGTCTGGAGCGGCAATGGCCGCGGCATCGACTGGGCATCCGACCAAGCCGCCGGCGACGCCTTCCTACGCCGCGCCGTCGAGGTCAAGAATGTCTGGGTGCCTTACGGCGATTGATGGCCTGCCGGTACTGTTCAGATCGTGTTCGGGCTTGACGCCCGGACAGATGTTCTTTAACGAGAAAAAACATCTTTATCAGTGAACGGTCAACGGCGCAGGCTGCACGATCACGCGTGACTGGCACATGACGCCTTGGCCAGCCGCAGGTAGACCCGGACTATCCCAGCGGACGAGGAGAACAGCATGGCGGATCTGGCAGGCAAGGTCGTTGTCGTCACGGCAGCGGCGCAAGGGATCGGCAAGGCGAGCGCACTGGCCTTCGCAAAAGCCGGCGCCATCGTCTACGCCACCGACATCAACGAGACGCTGCTGGCGGAACTCGCCAAGACGCCAGGGATCAAGACCCGCAAGCTGGACGTGCTCAACGACGAAGCCGTCAACGCCGCCTTTGCCGAGATCGGTGTCGTCGACGTGCTGTTCAATTGCGCCGGTTTCGTCCATTCGGGCTCGATCCTGGAGATGAAGGACGGCGACCTCGATTTCGCGCTGAACCTCAATGTCCGCGCCATGATCCGCACCAGCCGGGCCGTGCTGCCCGGCATGCTGGAACGCGGCGACGGATCGATCATCAACATGGCCTCGCTGGCCAGTTCCACCAAGGGCGTGCCCAACCGCTTCGTCTATGGCCTGACCAAGGCCGCGGTCATCGGCCTGACCAAGGCGATAGCCGCCGACTATGTCGGCAAGGGCATACGCTGCAACGCCATCTGCCCCGGCACGGTCGAGAGCCCGTCGCTGCAGGACCGCATGCACGCGCAAGGCGACTATGATGCCGCCCGCGCCGCCTTCATCGCCCGCCAGCCGATGGGCCGGCTCGGCACGCCGGAGGAAATCGCCGATCTGGCCGTCTACCTGGCCGGCGCCACGTACACGTCCGGGCAGGCCTACAATATCGACGGCGGCTGGTCGATCTGACTGCGGAATCTTGCGTGGGCCGGACGATCTGGCCCGTTGCCGGCGTTCAACAGGGGATCGAACAGTCTGAAAATCCCGCGCGCCGGCTATCTTGTATGGCGATCGCGCTTGTCCGTAGTCAGGTCGGTGAGTACGGTCCGCCGGTTCCTTGAAGGAGCAATCGCCTTGGCGGAAAGTTTGCAAAAGGCCGCGAGGCCGCAATCAGGAGAAGGATTTAGATGAAACTGCTGCGCTATGGCGAGGTGGGAAGCGAACGTCCCGGCCTGCTCGATGCGGATGGAACGATCCGTGATCTCTCCGCTCACGTCACCGATATCGGCGGCAAGGCACTCGATCCGGCATCGCTGGCAGCACTCGCCAAGCTAGATCCGAAGTCGCTGCCGGCGGTTTCCGGCAGCCCGCGCCTCGGCGCCTGCGTTGCCGGCACGGGCAAGTTCATCTGCATCGGCCTGAACTATTCCGACCACGCCGCCGAGACCGGCGCCACCGTGCCGCCGGAGCCGATCATCTTCATGAAGGCAAGCTCGGCCATTGTCGGGCCGGATGACGACGTGCTGATCCCCCGCGGCTCGGAGAAGACCGACTGGGAAGTCGAGCTGGCCGTGGTCATCGGCAAAACCGCCAAATATGTCAGCGAGGCCGATGCGCTCGACTATGTTGCCGGCTATAGCGTTGCCCACGACGTCTCCGAACGCGCCTTCCAGGCCGAGCGCCAGGGCCAGTGGACCAAGGGCAAGAGCTGCGACACCTTCGGCCCGACCGGCCCATGGCTGGTGACCAAAGACGAAGTGGCCGACCCGCAGAACCTCAAAATGTGGCTGACCGTCAACGGCAAGACGATGCAGAACGGCTCGACCAAGACCATGGTCTATGGCGTCAAGTATCTGGTTTCCTATCTCAGCCAGTTCATGTCGCTGCACCCCGGCGACATCATCTCCACCGGCACGCCGCCCGGCGTCGGGCTGGGCATGAAGCCGCCGGTGTTCTTGAAGGCCGGCGATGTGGTTGAACTGGGCATTGAAGGCCTGGGGCAGCAGAAGCAGACGTTCAAGGCGGACGTTTAGGCAGTACATTTCGGGGTCGGCGCTGCCCCCTCATCCGGCCGCTTCGCGGCCACCTTCTCCCCGCTGGGGAGAAGAGACTGGCGTCGGCGCTGACAATCTCCTCTCCCCTCGGGGAGAGGTCAGCCGAGCGAAGCGGAGGCTGGGTGAGGGGGCTGCGCCGGCGTATCTACTTCAGCACCTTCCCATCCGCACCAAACCGATACGTCTTCGCCGGATCCGGCGTCGCATACAGCGTGGCACCCGGCTCGGCATCGTAAACACCAAAAATCCGCACGGTGATCAGCCCGGCCTTCTCGCAGTCGAGATAGAGGTTGGTGTCGGCGCCGAGATGCTCGGCGTGCACCACCGTTCCCTTCCAGGAGCCGGATTTCGGATCGACGGTCAGATGTTCCGGCCGCACGCCGATGGTCCTGGCGGTTTCGCCGAGACGGGCGCCGTCGACGAAATTCATCTTCGGTGAGCCGATGAAGCCGGCGACGAACTCATTTGCCGGCGAATTGTAGAGCTCCATCGGGCCACCGATCTGCTCGATTTTCCCTGCGTTGAGCACCACGATCTTGTCGGCCAGGGTCATCGCCTCGACCTGGTCGTGGGTGACGTAGATCATCGTCGCCTTCAGCCGGCGGTGCAATTGCGCGATCTCGAGCCGCGTGTTGACACGCAGCGCGGCATCGAGGTTCGACAGCGGCTCGTCGAACAGAAACAGCTTCGGCTCGCGCACCACGGCGCGGCCGATGGCGACGCGCTGACGCTGGCCGCCGGAGAGTTCGGCCGGCCGCCTTTCGAGATAGGGCTCCAGCGACAGCATCGACGAGGCGATGCCGATGCGGCGCTCGATCTCCGGGGTCGGCGTGCCGGCCTGCTTGAGGCCGAGGCCCATATTGTTCTTCACCGTCAGATGCGGATAGAGCGCATAGGTCTGGAACACCATGGCGATGCCGCGCTTGGCCGGCGGCGTGGCCGAAACGTCCGCGCCATCGATGACGACGCGGCCCGAGGTCGAATCCTCCAGTCCGGCGATGACCCTGAGCAGGGTCGACTTGCCGCAGCCGGACGGCCCGACGAAAACGACGAACTCGCCGTCGTTCACTTCGAGGTTGATGCCCTTCAGCACCTCGACCGGCCCAAAGGCCTTCTTCACGTTCTCGATGTTCAGCGAGCCCACGGCTTCGTCCCTGTTCTAGAGTTTGACGGCGGCGCCACTGCGCACGCTCTCGTCGGCGGCAAGGCAGACGGCGAGCGATTTGACCGCGTCGTCCATATGTTTGGTGAGATCGAGATCCTCGCGGATTGCCTTCAGCACGAAGGCCTGTTCGAGGTCGCAGAGGTCCTGATGGCCGGGTTCGCCCTCCATCGACAACATCTCGTCTGGCTTGGCGAACTTGCCGTCCGCGCCGGTCGCCGCATTGTGCAGGCGGATGGTCGAGGTCTTGGTGTGGGTGTCGATGTCATCGGACTTCACACCTTCCTTCATGACGATCGACACGCAGCCATTGGGCGAGATGACGTCCTTCACGAAGAAGGCGGTTTCCGAAATCATCGGCCCCCAGCCGGCCTCATACCAGCCGACCGAACCGTCATCGAACAGCACCTGCAAGTGGCCGTAATTGTACATCGAGGGCGCGACCTCGTCGGTCAGCCGCACGCCCATGCCGCGCACTTCCACGGGCTTCGCATCGGTGATCTGCAGCATGACGTCGAGATAGTGCACGCCGCAATCGACGATCGGCGAGGTCGTCTGCATCAACTGCTTGTGCGTCTCCCAGGTATGGCCCGAGGATTGCTGGTTGAGGTTCATGCGGAAGACGTAGGGGCCGCCGAGCTTGCGCGCTTCGGCGATGAGCCTGATCCAGGACGGGTGATGGCGCAGGATGTAGCCGATCACCAGCTTCCTGCCGTTGGCCTTGGCCGCCGCGACGACGCGCCTGGCATCGGCCACCGTCGTTGCCAGCGGCTTTTCGACGAAGACGTGGCAACCGGCCTCGAACGCCTTCACCGCATAGTCGGCATGGCTGTCGGAATAGGTGGCGATGCAGGCGACATCGGGCTTTTCGTCACGCAATGCCTCGTCGAAGGAGCGCCTGATGCCGTAACCCGACAGCCCGTCCGGCAGCGGCACGTCGGAGCGATTGATCAGCGCCGCGATCTGGAAACCTGGATTGGTATGGTAGGCCAGCGCATGGCTGCGGCCCATATTGCCGAGGCCGGCGACGACGACACGCAGGGGTTGGGCCATTTCAATTCGCCTTTTCTTGACTGCGGGCTGCGAGAGCCACCATCACCTGTGGCTCACATTCATCTGCGACCCGCAGGGCTGCTTCTTCGCTGTCACACCGGGACAAAAGTCGAAAGCCATAGGCATCAACTCCGTCCTTGATCAGTGAAAGCCTCTGATCATCAGGCAAGGGATGCTCAAGGTTGAGCGCCTGCTCGAACGCTTTCGACTGCTCGTCTTCCATCTGGGAATTGACGCGCCAACGAATGTGACAATTGTATTCCTTCGGCCGGCGCTCCGGCCCAAGCCGTGCAAACCAGACAGCAGCGTTGATATAGAATTGCGGACCCCAGGAAGACTTCTGAAGGTTCAGCACACAGATCGTCTCCGGCCACTCTCGGTAGAAATTTTTGGCGCGAACGCCCCGGAATCCATAGTGGCTCGCTGTCTCGACGAGGGCCTGTACGATAGCTTCTTCCCCGCCGCTCACTTCACCGCTCCGGAAGTAATGCCGCGGATCAACTGCCGCGAGAAGATGACGTAGAGGATCAGCACCGGCATGATCGCCAGCGACAGCGCCGCCAGGATAGCGTTCCAGTTGGTGACGAACTGGCCGAGGAAGAGCTGCGCGCCGAGCGTCACCGTCTTGGTTTCTTCCGACGGCGCCAGGATCAGCGGGAACCACAGGTCATTCCAGATCGGGATCATGGTGAAGACGGCGACGGTTGCCATCGAGGGCCTGACCAGCGGCAGCACCAGGCGGAAGAAGATGGTGTATTCCGACAGGCCGTCGATGCGGCCGGCATTCTTCAGATCGTCGGACACCTGCTTCATGAACTCCGACAGGATGAACACGGCAAGCGGCAGGCCTTGCGCGGTGTAGACCAGGATCAGCGCCGTCAGCGTGTTGACCAGCCCGCTCGCCACCATCAATTGCAGGATGGCGACGGTGCCCAGCCGGATCGGGATCATGATGCCGAGCGCCAGATAGAGGCCCATCAGCGAGTTGCCGCGGAAGCGGTATTCCGACAGCGCGAACGCCGCCATGGCGCCGAACAGGAGCACGAGGAACAGGGAGGCGACGGTGACGACGAGGCTGTTCTGGAAATAGTGGATGAAGTCGCCCTGGCCGATGACGGTGGTGTAGCCGATCAGGTCGAAGGTTTTGGGCGTCGGCGGCGTCAGCGGCGCGCCGAAGATGCCGGCGCGGGACTTGAACGAGTTCATGATCACCAGGATCACCGGAAACAGCGCGATCACCGTGTAGGTCAACAGGATCGCATGGGCGCCGATGGTGCGGGGTACGGAACGGGTGGCGGTGCTCATCTCTCGGCCCCTCAGAACTGGTAGCGACGCAGGCGCGTCTGGACGAGAAAGAGATAGACGCAGACGCCGCCGAGGATGATCAGGAACATCATCGTGGCGATCGCCGCGCCCATATTGGGGTCGCCGACCTGCAGCTGGAAGCCGAAGAAGGCGCGGTAGAGGAAAGTGCCGAGAATATCGGTCGAATAGTTCGGCCCGGCGAGCGCGCCTTGCGCGGTGTAGATCAGGTCGAAGGCGTTGAAATTGCCGACGAAGGTGAGGATCGAGATGATGCCGATCGACGGCAGGATCAGCGGCAGCTTGATCTTCCAGAACTGCGCCAGGCCGGTGATGCCATCGCATTCGGCGGCCTCGATCACCTCTTCGGGGATCGACAGCAGGGCGGCGTAGATCAGCATCATCGGGATGCCGACGAACTGCCACACCGAAATCAGGCTGAGTGCGGTGAGCGCATATTGTTCCTTGCCGAGCCATGGCGTGAACAGGCTTTTCAGGCCGACGAGATCCATCAGATGCGGCGCTACGCCCCACAACGGGGACAGGATCAGCTTCCAGGCGAAACCGACGATGACGAAGGACAGGATGGTCGGCACGAAGATCGCCGTGCGGTAGAAGGCCGCGAACCTCAGTCTCGGGCTGGACAGAAGCGCGGCCAGCATGACGCCGATCGGGTTCTGCACCAGCATGTGGATGATAAAGAACCAGGTGTTGTTCCTCAGCGCGTTCCAGAAACCCACCGACCAGTTGGGATCGCCGAACAGCATGCGGAAGTTTTCCAGCCCGACGAAGACCTGGTGCTGCTCGATGTTGCGGAACAGCGAGAGCTGCAGCGTGCCGGCGAGCGGCAGGATCATGATTGCCGTGTAGACAAGCACCGCCGGCGCCAGGAAGACGCCTATATGCCAGCGGAACGGTCTTTTCGGTCTGATATCTGCGGCCATGAGTTCGGTCCCCGCCGTCTCTCGGTTCCAAAGGGTATCGATCTAGATGATGCCTCGATGCACGGCCCGACCATTCCTGCCGATGCGGCAGGAACAAAGGCCTGCGACTGATCAGCTAGCCTTCCCCGAAGAGAGGGTAAGGCCGGGAGGCGGTGCCGACAATCGCAATCTGAATAGGCGCACTTTGAATGAGGTAGTCCGGAACCGGCCAGGCGTGCGCCGGCCGGTTCCATTACCTGAGCTCTTACTTGGCCGGATGGTACCAGCTGTCGAGGCCGGTCTGCAGCTTCTTGGCCGCCGCTTCCGGCGTATCGGTGCCGTTGATGACGTTGGCCGATTCAACCCAGGTCTCGTTCTCGAGGTTCGGCGTGCCGCGCGACAGGATCTGGTAGGTCGAGCGGATCGTCGACTTGCACTTGCCGCGCCAGGAGACGAATTCCTGCGCCAGCGGGTCTTCCATCTTCACCGGCGAGGAGTTCAGGCTGAAGAAGCCCGGCAGTGCGTTGGCGTAGATGGTGGCGAAATCCGGCGAGGCGACCCAGGACAGGAAGGTCTTGGCCGCATCGGCGTTCTTCGAAGCCGCATTCAGGCCCATGCCGATATCGGTATGGTCGGAGATGTAGCAGGTGTCGCCGGCCTTCTCGACCGGCGGCGGGAAGGCGCCCATCTTGAACTGCGCCTGGGTGTTGAACAGGCCGATCTCCCACGAGCCGGCCGGGTAGATGGCGGCGCGGCCGAGCGTGAACAGGTTCTGGCTGTCCGGATAGGTCTGCGCCTCGAAGCCATCGCCGAGATAAGGCTTCCACTTGGCCAGTTCCTCATACGGCGCGACCCAGTCCTTGTCGGTCAGCTTCTGATCGCCCTTGATCAGCGCCGCGCGGCCGTCCTCGCCCTTCCAGTAGTTGGGGCCGATGTTCTGGTAGCCCATGGTCGCGGCTTCCCAGAGATCCTTGGTGCCCATCGCCATCGGGATGTAGGTGCCGTCGGCCTTGATCTTGTCGAGCGCGGCGAAGAACTCGTCGCGGGTCTCCGGCACCTTGATGCCGAGCTTGTCAAAGGCGTCCTTGTTGTAGATGAAGCCGTGGATGACCGAAGCCATCGGCACGCAGAAGCTCGCCTTGCCGTCGTCGGTCTGCCAGGCGGACTTGGCCACCGGCGAAAAGTTCTCCATGCCGGGCAGCGCCGAGAGATCGGCAAGGTTGCCCTTCTTGAACAGCTCAAGCGACTTGTCGAACGGGCGGCAGGTGATCAGGTCGCCCGCCGAGCCGGCGGCGAGCTTGGCGCCGAGCGCGGCGTCATATTCGGTCGGAGCCGACGGTGCGAACACGACCTTGATGCCCGGGTTCTTGGCTTCGAAAGCCGGGATCAGCTTGTCCTTCCAGATGGCAAGGTCGTCGCCGCGCCAGCTTTCGATGTTGAGCGTTACGTCGTCGGCGTGAGCCAACCCGGCCGAGCCGAGAATGCTGGTGCCCAAAAGCAGTGCCGTCAGTAGTTTCGTTGTCATGCTCAGTCTCCCTGTTGACCTTTTTCAGGTTCGGTTTTGATGAGAACAGAGGCTTTTGAGCCCTTGCTCCCCTCTATAGCGGAAAGGGCCGGCCGCAACTTCTGGCCGGCCTCTTCCAGTATCTTCTGCGCCGCGTCAGTGCTGTCGGCGCCGGCGGCGAGCAGAATGGCGGTCTTGACCGCGCCGCCGCTCTTTTCGAGCAGGCGGGCCGCTTCGTCCGTGCCGCGGCCGCTGACGGCGGCGACGATACGCGCCGCGCGGTCGCGCAGCTTGATGTTGTCGGCCATGAGATTGACCATGTAGCCGTCATGCACATGGCCGAGATGGATGGCGGTCAGCGTCGACAGCATGTTGAGCGCGATCTTCTGGGCAGTGCCGGCGCCCATGCGCGTGGAGCCGGCGATCAGTTCCGGCGGCGTTTCGAGCAGGATGGCGGTTTGTGCCTGGCGCAGCAGCGCAGAGTCCCTGTTGTTGGCGATGCCGATGGTGGCAGCGCCGCGGCGGGCAGCCTCCTCGATGGCCCGCACGGCATAGGGCGTCGTGCCGCTGGCGGAAATGGCGATCAGGCAGTCGCCC